>NCHM01000188.1 GCA_002257205.1 Rhizobiales bacterium 24-66-13
TCCTCGTCGCCCTTGAAGCGCACGATGGAGAATTCGGTCTCGGTCAGGCCGGGCTCCACATTGGTGACGCGCACGCCGGTGCCGACCACATCCGCCCACACATTGAGCGAGAATTGCTTCACGAACGCCTTGGTCGCCCCGTAGGTATTGCCGCCCGGATAAGGGTAATCCCCGGCCACGGAGCCGGTGAACACCACATGCCCCTCTCCGCGCGCGATCATCGCGGGCAGCGTGGCGCGCACGGTGTAGAGCACGCCGTTGATATTGGTGGCGACCATCTCTTCCCAGTCGCTCATATTCGCCGCCTGGGCCGGCTCGAGGCCCATGGCGAGGCCAGCATTGGCGCACACCACGTTATAATTGGCGAACGGCTCGGGCAAACCGGCGAAGGCGGCTTTTGTGGCCTCGAAGTCGCGCACGTCGAGTTCCAGGGTGTGGATGGCATCGCCGAACTCGGCGGCGAGCGCCGCCAGGCGATCAGCGCGGCGGCCGGTGACGATGACCTTGCTGCCGCCGGCCAGGAATCGCCGGGCGGTGGCGGCACCGATGCCCGAAGTTCCGCCGGTGATGAGGACGGTCAGCGTCTTGGGGTCGAGCATCTGGTACATGGATCACTCCGAACGATTTGGCAGCACATAGAGAAAGAAGGGGGCCGCATAATCAAGCGGGCGCGCGGCATGGACGCCTGGGCGAGGCATGCGCCAGGACCACGGCATCTTGTCGCGGCACCCCTGGGTCATGCTCCTGCCATGTTCTCGATAAATTGTTCCGGCTTACGGTCTCCGCCTCCGGGGGAGCCTGTGGCAGCCTGTTTTTGAGCCGGCGTTAACGCTTTTTGCGCAAGCTTGACGGTGGCGTGAGAAAATGGGTGTCGCTAAGTTGCGGTCAGGTCCGGAGAAAGATTTGATGAAGTTCCTGTCCGCTTCGGCGGTCTTCGCCTCAGCGCTGGCTCTTGGGGGGTGCAGCACCGAGTTGGATGGCTTCGGAACGAAGACGAGCGCCGTAGACTCCAACCGGGTTCTGTCCGCGCCGACCGCTTCGGTCGAGAGCGCGCCGATGCCGGCCCCAGCCGCCGCCGGCTCTGTCCCGCGTGCCTCCGGCGCCAATGCAGCCACGGCCGCGTCGGCGGTCACGCCCACGGCGGTCGCCAACGCGAGCGCCGTTCCCCTCACCCCGCCGCCGGTCAATCCCGGCGGCACGGCCTATGCCGCGAGCAACGAGCAGGAACAGCTGGCGGGCGCCTGGACGTTCGCCTGGGACGGCGGCCAGCACAGCTGCCCGGTCACGCTGTCCACGGTGCGCGGCGCGAGCGGGCTTGCCGCCCAGGCCGACATTTCCTGTCCGAGCGAAATCTTCATGACCAAGGGATGGGACGTGTTGGGCGCGGACATCGTGCTCCAGAATCACGTGGGCAAGATCACCGCCCGGCTCCAGCCCTCCGGCGCCAATCGCTATGTGGGCGTGATCGCCGACAACAACCAGCCGATCGTTCTGACCCGCTAAGTCGCTGCGCGGCCAAAGCCCGGCCGCCAAGCCGCGCCGATCCACCCGCCGGCCGGCGGGTGCCCCTGAGGCCGCAGCCTCCCAGAAGCCGCCGTTCCAAAGTCCGTAGCCTGCGCTTCAAGCCCGCGCGGAGAAGCCGCCCGCCGCACAGCGCGGCACATTCAAATTTCAACTGGCCTTTTCAAAGGGCGTCCCCGCGCTCCGCCTTAGCGGACGGCGACGCTTTGCATTGCGGCTTGCGGCGCGACGCTCGCGCCGGCGGTGCGCTGCACGCCGGAAAGGCCGCCCAGCAGCAGCGCCAGAACGACCGCATACGCCGCGCCGAACAGCGCCCAGTCCCGCCAGGGACGGGTGCGCGCCACAGGAGCGGAACGGGGGGCGGACACGATCATTCGACACATTCCATCTGCGCAATAGATTTATCTATCCGCATCTTGGAATTTAAGTCAATATAACATTTTTCTATTGTTATATGCGTCCGTGGCCCGGCGCCGTTTAGCGCCCGGTGAAGACCGGCGCGCGCTTTTCCACGAAGGCCGCCGCTCCCTCGGCGAAGTCGCTTGTGCCGGCACAGGCGATGAACGCCGCGCGCTCCGCCTCCAATTGCTCTGCCAGCGTATTGTTGAAGGCGCCGCGCATCAGCGCCTTGATGCGCCCGAGGGCCTCGGTCGCGCCGGCGGCGAGCCGGCCCGCCAGCGCATCGGTCTGCGCCTCCAGCTCGGCAAGCGGCACCACCTTGTTGATCAGGCCGATGCGCAGCGCCTCGGGGGCGTCGATCACGTCCGACAGCAACGCAAGCTCCAAAGCCTTGCGCAGGCCGACCACGCGCGGCAGGCTCCAACTGGCAGACCCGTCGGTGCTGGTGCCAATGCGGCTGTAAGCCATGGTGAAGCGGGCGTCATCGGCCGCGATCACCAGGTCCGCCGCCATGGCGACACTGAGTCCGCCGCCCGCCACCGCGCCCTTCACCGAGGCGATCACCGGCGCGGCAAGGCCGTTGAGCACCGTGATGGCCTCGTGAAACGGCACGATCAGGTCGCTGACCACATCCGGCGCCGAAGCCCCCGCCGCGTGGAACCGCCCCACATCCCCGCCCGCCAGGAATGCCCGCCCCTCGCCCGACAGGATCACGACGCGCACGCTGGCATCGCCCGCCACCTTCACGGCGGCGTCGCGGAACGCGAGGATCATCGGCTCGTTCAGGGCGTTCAACACCTGGGGCCGGTTGAAGCGGATGCGGGCGATGCCGTCGGCAATGCGCAGCAGAATGGTTTCGCTCTCGGACACGTTGTTTCTCCCTGTCGATGCCGCATCGCGGGCGGCTTGGGGCGCAGGCTGCACCGGGGCCGCGCCCAGGTCAACGCATAGGTCAACCCCTTGCCCCATTGGAAAGGGTGACACACACTGCCGCCGCCTCGGCCGGCTGACCCGCCATGGCTGGAGAGAGCCGCCAAATCAACGAACCGCGACATCACCGCACCGAACGCGGAAGATATCACCCAGGAAGGACCGCCCATGCCCCTGCCCGCAGCCCTCGAAGGCCGTCTCAAGGCGCCGATCATCGCCGCCCCCATGTTCCTGGTTTCCAATCCAGATCTGGTGGTTGAAACCTGCCGCTCCGGCCTGCTCGGCACCTTCCCGGCGCTGAACCAGCGTTCCACCGAAGCCTATCGCGACTGGCTGGACGAGGTGGAAGGCCGTCTCGCCGGCGAAGCGGAGGCTGCGCCCTATGGCGTCAATCTCATCGTCCACCGCAGCAATGAGCGCCTTGAGGCGGACATCGCGATGACGGTGCGCAAGAAAGTGCCGCTGGTCATCACCTCGCTCGGGGCGGTGCCCGAGGTGGTGGAGGCGGTCCATTCCTATGGCGGGCTGGTGTTTCACGATGTGATCAGCCGCCGCCATGCGGAAAAGGCGGCGCAAGCGGGGGTGGACGGCATCATCGCCGTGGCGGCGGGCGCGGGCGGCCATGCCGGCTCCCTGAGCCCGTTCGCCCTGATCCCGGAGATTCGCGCGGTGTTCGACGGCACGATCATCCTGTCGGGCGCCATGTCCACCGGCGCCCATGTGGCGGCGGCGCGGATCATGGGCGCGGACCTCGCCTATCTCGGAACGCGCTTCATCGCCACGCGCGAGAGCGCGGCGCCGGACGGCTATAAGGAGATGATCGCGCAGGCCCATGCGGCGGACGTGGTCTATACCGCCGCGATTTCCGGCATCAACGCCAATTTCCTGCGCCCGAGCATCAAGGCCGCCGGGTTCGACCCGGACAATCTGCCGGAGGGCAAGAAGCTCGACCTGGAGCATGAGGCGCGGGCCTGGAAGAACATCTGGTCCGCCGGCCAGGGCGTCGGCGCGGTGCTGGATGCGCCGCCGGCGGCGCAATTGTGCCGCCGGCTGATCAGCGAATTTCAGGCCGCGCGGGAGAGCGCCGCGCGGCTGCTGTAAGGCGCGCCGCTCAGCGGAACAGCGACCGCAGGCCCGAGGGCTGGCAGCGCAGATACTGGTTCGCGGCGTGCACCTGCCCGCCGAGGGCGGCGGCCGCATGCCAGGGCCAGCGCGGATCGTAGAGGATGCCGCGCGCCAGGGCGATCATGTCCGCCTGCCCGGAGGCGACGATGTCTTCCGCCTGCTGCGGTTCGGTGATGAGGCCGACCGCGATGGTCGCAAGGCCGGTCGCCTTCCGCACACCCTCGGCGAATTCCACCTGATAGCCGGGCTTCAGCGGAATCTGCTGCTTGGGCGAGAGGCCGCCGGTGGAGACGTGGATCAGCTCGCAGCCGCGCGCCTTCAGCTCCTTCGCGAAGGCAATGGTGCTCTCCAAATCCCAGCCGCCGTCCACCCAATCGGTGGCGGAAACGCGCACGCTGATGGGCTTGTCCTTCGGCCACGCCGCCCGCACCGCCTCGAACACCTCCAGCGGGAAGCGCATGCAGTTTTCCAGACTGCCGCCGTAGGAATCCGTGCGCTGGTTGGAGAGCGGAGACAGGAATTGGTGCAGCAGATAGCCGTGCGCACCGTGCAGTTCGATCAGATCGAAACCGATGCGATCCGCCCGCCGGGCCGCCGCGACGAAGGCGTCCTTTATCCGGGCGAGTCCGGCGCCATCGAGCGCGATGGGCGCCTCGTCCGCCGGATTGAAGGGCACGGCGGAAGGGGCGTGCGGCTGCCAGCCGCCGGCCGAGGCGGGAATCGCACCACCGCCGGCCCAGGGCACGTTCACGGAGGCCTTGCGGCCGGCGTGCCCGAGCTGGATGCCGAGCGGCATCGGCGATTGCGCGCGCACGCGGGCCACCACATCGGCGAGCGCCGCCTCGGTCGCGTCCGACCACAGGCCGAGATCGTCCGGGGAAATCCGGCCGTCCGGCTCAACCGCGGTGGCTTCCAGAATCAGCAGGCCGGCGCCGGAGAGCGCGAGATTGCCGAGATGGATCAGGTGCCAATCGGTGGCGGCGCCGTCCTTGGCCGAATATTGGCACATGGGCGCGATGATGATGCGGTTCTCAAGCGTCAGATTGCCCAAGGCAATGGGCGTGAAGAGCTGGCTCATGGTTCAGGTCCGGACGTGAGGCGGCGCGCGGGAGCATGCCGCCGGAAGGAAGGGTTTCAGGGAATGAGCAGAATGGCGCCTTGCGTGGTGCGCGCCTCGGCGGCCTGGTGCGCCTTCACCACATCGGCGAGGGGGAAGCGGGCGCCGATGGTGGCCTTCACCATGCCGGCGGCGACGGCGGCGAACAGGTCCGCCGCATTGGCACGGAAGGTCGCCACATCGGCATTGTGGGGAAACACGGACGGGCGGGTGAGGAACAGGCAGCCCTTCTTGTTCAGCATTTCCGGGTCGATGGGCGGCTGCTTGCCGGAAGCGGCGCCATAGGAGACCACGAGGCCGAACGGCGCGGTGAGGTCCAGCGACTTCAGCAACGTGTCCTTGCCGACCGAATCATAGACCACCCGCGCCTTACGGCCGCCGGTGGCCTCCAGAACTTTTTCCACCCAGTCGGGCTGGGAATAATCCACCGCCACGTCGCAGCCGGCGGCAAGCGCGGTCGCGACTTTGTCCGGCCCGCCGGCGGTGCCGACCACGAAGGCGCCCAGCGCCTTGGTCCAGCTCGCGAGAATCTGCCCCACACCGCCCGCCGCGGCATGGATCAGCACCATGTCGCCGGGCTGCACCGCATACGTCTTCTTGACCAGATATTGCGCGGTGAGCCCCTTGAAGATCAGCGCGGCGGCCTGCTCGTCGCTGATGCCGGCGGGGATCTTCACCAGCCGCTCGGCCGGCACGTTGCGCAGATCGGCATAGGCGCCAATGCCGGCATTCATATAGGCGACATGGTCGCCCACCTTGAGATCGCGCACATCGCTGCCCACCGCCGCGATGACGCCGGCCGCCTCATGGCCGAGACCCGACGGCAGCGGCAGCGGATAGATGCCGGAGCGCTGGTAGACGTCGATATAATTGAAGCCGATGGCGCTCTGGCGCAGCTGCACTTCGCCGGGTCCGGGCGCGGGCAGATCCCGCGTCTCGATCCCCATAACATCCGCCGGCCCGAACGCCGCGATCCTGACCTCACGCGCTTGCGTCATGCTCATGCCCTTTGCTGCGCGCCTCTTATGAGGTACGCTTTCCATCGTACCTAAACCGGCTTTAGGTACGATGCAAGTCGTACCTATGAGGGAAGGACCGAGTGTCGCGGACACCATCCCGCCGGTCCCAGTGAAGGAGAAAGCGTGCCCGACGCCGAAGGCCACCCCGCCCCCGAAGACATGGAACTGGGCAAGATCTTCGCAGCCCTGGCGGACCCGTTGCGGCGCAAGGTGGTGCTGACCCTTCTCCGGGAAGAGGGCGAGACGCCGCGCGCATGCGGCACGTTCGGCATGCCGGTGGCGAAGGCGACCCGCACCCATCACTTTCGCGTGCTGCGCGAGGCCGGCCTGATCTTCCAGGTGGATCGCGGCAACGGCCGCGTCAGCAGCCTGCGCCGCGCCGAGCTGGACCGGCGTTTCCCCGGCCTGCTTGATCTGCTGATGCACGAAGCCGCCCGCGAAGCGGCCAAAGCCGCAGCGGCGGAGGCCCCTTCAGGCGAGGCACTCGCTTCCGCGCAGGGCGATATGCCCCCCAAGGCGACCGCCCGCGCCTGAGGCGCGCCGTGCTGCGCTGCATCATTTTTGAAATCATGCTAACGTAAAATCGATCATTCTCACATGGACGCCATGTGAGAATTCTTGATTGCGCCGTGAACCGACCTATTTTACAATTCGACGAAGCGATAATCCTCTTATAATACGATTATTCGTTGTTATTTCGGCGCACTCCCGCGCCTGGCAAGGACGACCGGACAGGGACCATGACCTCCCCGCTACAGCAGAAGCTGAAGATCCACGGCCCGACGGTCGTCACCGCCAACCGCCTGTCGGATGGCGTCTCCGTGTGGCTGACGCCGACCCATGACTGGTCCGAGCAGATCGCCGACGCGGCGGTGGCCACCACCTCCGAGCAGGCGCTGGCCTTGCTGAACACGGCCCATGGCGATGAGAACCGCGCGGTGGGCGCCTATGCCGCCGCCGCCACGCTCGGTGCCGACGGCAAGCCCGCGCCGGTCAATCTGCGCGAGCGCATCCGCGTCTACGGCCCCACAGTCTCCCTGGACCGCGCCGCCTGAGCGCCCCGCACCGGATCGATACGATGTATGTCTATGACGAGTTCGACCGTACTTTCCTCCAGGAGCGGGTCCGCGAGTTCCGCGACCAGGTCGAGCGCCGCCTCAGCGGCGAATTGAACGA
>NCHM01000189.1 GCA_002257205.1 Rhizobiales bacterium 24-66-13
GGTCAATGGGGCGCCGCCGCGTTAACCTTTCATTAACCCAAAAAGCCTTGCCGCACCGTTAGAATCGGCTCTAAATGCGGTTCTACGTCAGAAGTGGCGTTGAAAGCGCATGTGCGGGAAAAACGAATGGCCGACACTTCACGCGCCACCGATGCAGTTGATGACGTCGACTCGCTCATCATGGAGCATGGTCGCGATCTATCAGCAAAGCTGCAAGCGCATTGGCTTGAGCATTTCCCGCCCGTGGCGGAGAAGTCGCTGCGGTCGTTTCAGTTAAGTGAGGTAGCCCGATTCCTTGGGGTGAAGCCGGGCTATCTCCGAAACCTGTCGCTCGAAGGCAAGGGGCCGGCTCCGTCGGTGACGCCATCCGGCCGCCGCTCGTACAGCGCTGAGCAAATCCTAGAGCTTCGCCAGTACCTCGACGACAATGCCAGAGCCAGGAAGCGCTATGTTCCGCATCGCCAGGGCCCCGAGCATCTCCAGATCATCGCGGTTGCCAACTTCAAGGGAGGAAGTGGAAAGACCACGACGGCCGCCCATTTAGCTCAACATCTTGCGCTGGCCGGTCATCGCGTTCTGGCCATCGATCTAGACCCTCAAGCGAGCCTGACGGCGCTTCATGGCCTTCAGCCCGAGTTTGATGTCGGCCGCAATGAGACGCTCTACGGCGCAATTCGATATGATGACGAGCGGCGCCCTCTCTCGGATGTCATCCGGAGGACGAACTTTGCCGGGCTCGATATCGTGCCTGGCAACATCGAGCTGATGGACTTCGAGTATGACACTCCGCTCGTATTGGCGACGAAGGAAAGCGGCAGCATGGGCCGCCAATTCTTCGCGCGACTGGACGAGGCACTCGGCCCGGTAGCAGACCGGTACGACGTCGTCATTCTCGATTGCCCGCCGCAGCTCGGCTATCTGACCATGATCGCCCTGTGTTCAGCGACCGCCCTGCTCGTCACCGTGCATCCGCAGATGCTCGACGTGATGTCCATGTCTCAGTTCCTGCAGATGCTCGGAGACGTCATGGCGCATCTGAAGAAAGCCGGCGGCAAGATGCAGTACGATTGGGTGCGTTACCTCATCACGCGCTACGAGGCGTCGGACCAACCGCAGACCGAGATGGTCACCTTCATTCGCACACGGTTCGGACGTCACGTCCTGACCAATCCGATGCTGAAGAGCGTCGCGATCTCCGATGCCGGCCTTACGAAGCAAACGCTCTATGAGGTCGAACGAAAGGAGTTCACGCCGAGCACATACGATCGGGCGATCGAGTCTCTCGACGCGGTCAATGGAGAGATCGAGGGGCTGATCCACAAGGCCTGGGGGAGGGGGTAATGGCACGCAAGGGACTGTTCTCCGCCTCACCTGAGAAAAAGTTGACGGCAGTCAACTCCGACGATGCTCCCGCGGTGCCGCAAAGAGTGTCGCCTCCGGCGTTCGCAACCCGAGGCGCTCTCGGTGCCGTCACGCGCTCTATTGACGAGTTGGCCGCGCGAGCAGACGCAGCCAGAGACCTCGAAGCCCGCCTCACTGCCGGCGAGACGGTAATCGATGTCGACCCGGACATCATCGACCCGCCCTTTATCGCCGACCGTTTGTCGCACGACGATGACGCGGACTTCCGTACGCTGGTCGCGGCAATCGAAGCGCGCGGTCAGGATTCCCCCGTGCTCGTCCGGCCCCATCCAAAGGAGAGCGGGCGCTATCAACTCGCGTTCGGGCGACGGCGTTGGCGAGCCTGCAAGGTGCTCGGACGCCAGGTCCGAGCCGTTGTCAAGAAGCTCTCGGATCGCGATCTCGTCCTCGCCCAGGGACAGGAAAACAGCGCGCGAGCGAACCTCTCATTCATAGAGCGCGCTCTGTTCGCCTGGCGGTTGGAGGAAGGGGGCTACGATCGCGAGACAATCATGAGCGCTTTGACCGTCGACAAGACGGTCGTCTCGCGAATGATCTCGGTGGTAAAGAAGATCCCGCTTGCGATCATTGAGGCTATCGGATCGGCGCCGACGACTGGCCGGGACCGATGGGTTGATCTGGCCACTGCTTTCGAGGCGGGTGTCGACATCGAGCAAGTGACCGATTTTCTCGCGTCGGCCGATGTGCAGGCGGCTTCATCCGATGAACGATTTGATCTTGTCTTTGGACTGATCTCGAATCCCCCCGTGCCGGAGGAGCCGGCAGCTCGCGCCGTCGCCAAGAAGGCGCATGGACAATACTGGTCCACACCCGCCGGCGTGCGCGTCGCACGCGTCTCATCGACCGACCGGGCATTCGTTCTGTCGATCGACAAACGCAATGCTCCCGGGTTTGGCGATTTCCTGCTGACGCAGATGGATCGCCTTTTCGAGACCTACAGCAACGAGAAAAAGGAGGACTGACCGACCGTACGAAGCTCACCGCAACCAGCTAGGAGCAACGCGGCAAAAGAAAAAGGCCCCCGAAACGGAGTTCCGGAAGCCCTTCTCGTTCTTTGGCGATTACGAGAATCACACTTCCGCGAATCACAGTCAAGAGTCTCGTGAGAGATTGAGCGCCGTTTCGGCGAGCAGATTTCCTTTGCCCTCATAGAGGCAGAGACATGGAACCACACCTATCGACGACGCCCTTCGGGCGGCGAACGCTGACGCTTGCCCATGTGGCAAATCAGGCGATCGCAAAAGCACGGCCGCTCGAAAAGGCGGTTCACAAATGGCACGTCTATCAGACGCTCTGCATTGCGAGGGTCACATTCGGCGTGTCCGAGCGCGCGCTGTCGGTGCTCAACGCGCTACTGACGTTTCACCCGGAGACCATGCTGACGGGGGAAGACCTGATCGTCTTTCCCTCGAACGATCAGCTGGCACGGCGGGCGCATGGCATGCCGGCATCAACGCTGCGCAAGCACCTGGCCGTCCTCGTCGACGCTGGGCTCATCATTCGCCGCGACAGCCCGAACGGGAAGCGATACGCCCGCAAGGGCCGCGACGGCGAGGTCGCGATGGCCTTTGGCTTCGACCTCGGGCCGCTCGTGGCGCGGGCCGAAGAGTTTGCGCAGATTGCCGAGGCGATCCTGGCGGCCGAGCGTGAGATGAAGCTCGTGCGCGAACGCATCACCATCTGCCGGCGTGACATCGCGAAAATGATCGCGACAGGCCTCGAGGAGGGCGTGCCGACGAAGCGGGCAGGGCAGGGTCCGGCGGACTGGGCGGAGATCCACGGGCTGTTTCGCGCGATCATGGCTCGGATTCCGCGAAGCGCCACACTCGCTGAGCTCGAGCCAGTTGCCGAGGAGCTCACCATGCTGGCTGATGAGATCCTTATGTTGCTGGAGGCTCATGCAAAAACAGAAAAAACGAGCACCAATGAATCCACATTTGAGCGCCACATACATAATTCAAATCCAGACTCCCTAATTGAACTTGAACCTGCTCTCCGAGAAGAGAGGGGGGCGAAGGCAGCGCCAGAACCCCAAACGCCGCGGATGCCGGAAGGGTCCTACCCCTTGGGGATGGTTCTCGACGCTTGTCCCGATGTTTGCGACTACTCCAAGTCCGGGATTTCGAACTGGCGGGACTTCCTGGCGACCGTTGCCGTGGTCCGGCCCATGCTGGGGATCAGTCCGAGCGCCTGGGAGGAGGCGCGGACCGTCATGGGAGAGGTTCAGGCTGCTGTGGTGGTTGCGGCGATCCTGCAGCGCGGTGCCGCGATCAATAGCGCCGGCGGCTATATCCGCGATTTGACGAAAAAGGCGGAAGCCGGAGGGTTCTCTCTTGGCCCGATGCTGATGGCGCTGATCGGCAGCAGAAAGCGCGACAAGAAGCGAGCATGACCCATGTCGAACCGCGGGAATAGCCGTGTAGTCGTCCGGCGACGCTCGGTAACCATCGGGTCGTTCCATTCGGTCGAGAACAACGTTCGTCTCGTGCCCGCACAATCGGACGGCTCGCCTTATGGAAGCCCATTAGGCTGCGGCGGTCTCAAATTCGGTCTCAAGCCCCTCGCGAGCCAGGCGGCCGTGATTCACGAGCAATGTACGAATCGTCAGGGGCGAGACTTCGAAGTGTTCGGCAACGTCCTGTTGATTTTCCATAGAATAATCGTCGCCGAGCATCGCATCGACAACCTCGAACGGGCTGAGCAATTCTGCGGCGAAGGACCGTTGAACTTTCTGTCGGTAGGTGTAAGCGCGAGTCGCGGGCAGAAGAGCTCCGCTCGGCGGTCTGGCAAGACGATCGCCCAGAAGCCGTGCAAGTTCAAAGCGGCGCCCAGTCCGCCATTTGGATCGAAGAACAACCCGGCCCTGAGTGGGCTTTTCGTCGAGCGCGAAAGAGATAGATGCCCCGCCTCGAACGTCCGGTATGATTGCGCGAACAACGCCCGCCATCTCAGCTAACTGGACATCCGTAAGCGGACCCTCACCGAGCCGGTGGTGTTCACGAAGGGCACGGGCCGCCGTGGCTCCTGCTCTGTAAGCGGGGGTCAGACCGCTGCGCTTCGGCACTTCAGTAGCTGGTAGCCGAATGACATCGCGTGGCGAGGCATCGAAACCGCTCCTCTGAGCTGCTTCACGAAGGTCGTCCCCGGTCAAAAGCTTGCCGCTTTGGCCGTGTTCCGCTGCCAGCTCCTCAACACCAGACAACCCAAGATCCTCGATGTCGCGAACCAATTGATCGACAAGTTGCTCCTGGGAGTCAGGATCCTGACCCAGCAGAGCCTCCAATTTGCGAGTGCGTACGAAAGCTGGTGTTTTACGCTCTGCAATTACGCCCGACCAAACTGTCTGGAGATTGCTGTCTTCGATGCCGGCCCAGCTAAGGCGCTCCAACACCTGACTGAGGAACAGGTCAATGCCAGCCTCGAACTCGCTGGCGGGCAGGATGACCGCGTGATCGGTGATGTAGCGGAAAGGCGTTTGGGGGCGTTCCGTCGTGGGTTTCGAAATCAATGCGGTTCGTTCGCCATCGGAGAAAATCGTCAAATTTGGCCAGATATACCCCGATCCAATTGTCGTCAGACGATGGGCGTAAGCCCAATCCTTGGAATTTGAGCGTGGCTCCCAACGCAAACGCCACCAATTCCAGGCGAGCCACTCGGCGAGGTGGTAGGCAGAGAGTAGGGGCGCTTGACGCAGCCTATTGGCTAGGACGTCGTTGCCTTCTGTCAGCCAAAGATCATGCGCCTTGATGCCAAGCGCAGAAAAGCATGCACGCTCCTCCGGCGACCCGGCATCGAGTTGCTCCCATTCGGCAGCTATTGACCAACTGACAGGCATCGTTGCTTCCAAATATCTCTTACGTAGTCGCGCAGATCGTCCTCTTCTTCAAGACGGTAGCCGTGATATACCCCTAACGTAGATGGGTCAGTTTTCGCCTCATAAACCTCGCCATCTTCGTCGACGCACCAGATGAATTTTGGAAAACCATTGTAGGCGAGTTCGCTGACTGCTCCTCGAGAAATGCCTCGACGCATTAGCTCGCTGGCTTGCTCCAACCGGATCACCTTAAGAGCGTCACAAAGCGACTTTGTCGGCCGCGGATTGGTTCTCTCTAGGCCGTAGTCCGCTGGGTTCCTCTTATGATGGCCGCTGCCACCGTATCGCGCATTGACCGCAAGCTCGGCTTTTCGTTCGTCTGTCAGGAAGCCTTCGCGCGCTATCCGTCGCTTCGGATTGTTGCCAGGTCGAGCCATGCTTAACTTGCCTCAAGACGCCTTGGACCGTCACCTTATCAGAGGTGCCTTCCAATTCCCGAAAAATCAGCGGGCAAGTCCGTGAAGTGGCTCGCTGGGCACGCACCGGCAAGGTCGGAGCATGCTTCGGCCGACGCTACAATCCTGCCGCCTTGGTGAGGTTAACGCGGAAGCGGTCGCGCCGGCGCTGGTAGCGCCGGGTCATCTCGGCCGAGGCATGGCCGAGCTGCTTCTGCACGTAGCGCTCGTCGACCTCGGCCGAGGAGGCGAGGCCGGCGCGCAGCGAATGCCCAGCGAACTTACTCTCTCGTTCGCCCTCGCTCAGATCCGGCCGCACGCCGGCGGCGAGCGCGGTGCGCTTGACCAGCCGCGCCACCTGCTGGTCGGTGAGCCGATCCGGGCCGACGTCCTTGCCCTGGCCGGTGACCCGCCGGAATAGCGGTCCATGGGGAATTTTCGCCAGCTTGAGCCAGGTTTGCAAGGCGACGACCGGGCAGGTCGAGTCCGAGGAGCCGCGGCCGATCTCGACCTCGCGCCAGCCGTTCTTGCCGCGTAGCGTCACCAGCATCCCCTTGTCGAGGATCTCGACCCAGCCGCGGCCGTCCTCGGTTTGATCGCGGCCGGCATCGAGCGCGACGATCTCGGACCGCCGCAACCCGCCGGCGAAGCCGAGCAGCAGCATGGCGCGGTCGCGTAGGCCGCGCAGCGTGCCACGCTCGAGCGTCTCCAGCATGGCGATGACGTCCTCCGGCAGCACGGCTTCCTTCTGCACCGGCGGCCGGCCATGGGTGTTGCGGATCCCCGCGAGCACGGTGGCGATATGGCGGTCGGCGCGGTCGAGCGGCGTGCCGCGCTGGGCATAGTTCCAGGAGAGGGCCGACAAACGCCGCTCGATCGTGCCGACGGCGTTCGGCTGGCGATCGGCGGTTGCCGCACCGGAGGCGCAGGCGGTGATGTAGAGCCCGACCACCTGCGGGTCCGGGGGCAGGGGAGACAACGCCTGGCGCCGGCACCAGGCGGAAAAATGCTTCCAGTCGGCGGCATAGGCGCGGCGGGTGTTGGCCGAGCTGGCGGCCGCGACATAGTCGCGGGCGCGATCGGCGAGGCGTTCGAGATGGGCGGGCAGGTCGGCCGACGGCTGCGGCGCGGAAATGACGACGGGTGGCGGCGCTGCAGGGGAGGGCGGCGCGTGCTCCTGGGCGTCGTTTTCGGGGCTCGGAGGGCTCGTTTCATGCATGCTTCTATATAAAGACAGAAACGAATGATAATGCAACATTATCGTTCGTTCTGGAGTCGCGACAGGTGCGGCGGTTAGCGGCCAAATCTCTGGCAGAAAGCGCCGCCATCGGATACGATCCGGCATGGCCTCGCGCGCGCGACTCATCCCCGAGCCCCCTCCGACCTTTCCGGCCTTTCCCGGCTGGGCGCGCCAGCCCGCGACCGGCGAAGCCGTTGAAGATACGGAGTTTCTCGCCGGGGCGGCGCTGGCGGCGCTGCATCCGATCGCCCGCCACGAGCACCCGCTCGGCACCCTCTGGCGCCAGCGCCTGGCGCTTGGCTGCGCCGCCGCGCTGGCG
>NCHM01000190.1 GCA_002257205.1 Rhizobiales bacterium 24-66-13
GAAAGGGGAAGATAGTGGTCGTAGAAATCCCAGTATTCGCGATAGGCATAGCGAATATTCGGCCCCATGATCACGAACCGCCCCCCCGGGCGAAGGACGCGCAGGATTTCCCCGATCACCTGATCGCAACATTCCTTATTGGGCAAGTGTTCGAGAAAATTAGACGTAAAGGCAATATCGAGACTGTTGCTTTCAATCGGGGCAAGGTCGGTCGCCGGCGTCATGACGAACCGAACATCTGAATTGAGATACTTGGGCGCATCGGGATTGATATCAATGGCCGTTTTGGAACGAGCAGATACGTTATTTATAAATTCGCCATATCCACAAGCGAGATCCAGGACGTCTTTCTGCGCGCCGATCAACGGATTGAAGAATTCGCGGCAAAGAATACGCCACACCTCGGAACGCTTATTCAAGCCGGTCTCAAGAAATCTCGCCCGATAAATTTCTTGTACATCGACCATTCGAACCCCGGACCCATATTAGAGTAAAAACAATCATTTTCCGCAGCGACACCGCCGTCGCATGCAATTACACGGTTTACAAAACGAGCGAAACAATAAATTCGTCATGCCATTGGGCGCAGCCGTGCGCGTCCCTCGGGCGGGCGCGGGTGGAAAACGGGCCGGGCCGGTCGTCGGAACCACGACCGCAGGGATCAAGACAGGCGGCGCTGCCTCAGACCGTCACCACCACCGGCTCGCGGCCGATGAGCTTGCTGAGCTGCCGCAGGCGGCTGTGGACACGGTCATTGATCAGGTCGGCGAGATCGTGCGGTACGTTCAGCACCACGGTTTCGCCGCGCACCTCCAGCTCCGTGCGCGGCAGGATACCCGGCATGGCGGCGGAGAGCAGATAGGCGACCCGCATGCAGGCCCCGAGGATGCGGGCGCGGTCCAGCATTCCGGTGGACACCAGTTCCAGGATGCGCGGGGCGTATTCGTCCTCGGACAGGCCCATGTGCCGGAAATAGACCGCAAGCGCGATATAGGCCCGGCCGGGATGGTCCACGCCCACGAACGCGGCATGGGCGATGATGTTGAGGCTCTGCTCGCCGCGATAATCGGGATGGGCGCGCCAGCCGATGTCCGCCAGCAGGCAGGCCGCTTGCCTCAGGCGCCGCTCATCGGCGCTTTCTTCCAGCGCGCGGGAGGATTCAAAGAAGGAATCCGTCCAAAGCACCAATTCCTCGCCATGCTGCGGCGAGCGCGAACGCAATTCGTTCAGTTCGCGGGCGGCAGCAAGGAGCGGATCCTCCTTGCGCTGTTCCGGATCGAGCAGCGAATACAGCAAGCCCTCGCGCACGCCGAGGGCGGAAATCACGACCTCAGAGGGCCGCCCCTCGCGTACCACATTTTCCAGCACCAGCGCGCCATAAGCGAGCAAAGAGCGGCGCGCATCCGAGATCGCGTCGATATGGGAGAGGGCTTCGGCATCGGCGCGATGAACGATGCGCGTGAAGTCGATGGCTTCCTTCGCGGGCAGCACATAGCCGTGCATGACGTGCAGCGGATAGCCCTTCTGGAACATGTGCAGCCGGGCTAAAGCGCGCCACGTGCCGCCGACGGCGTAAAACGTGCGACCGGCAAGGCCGGCGAGGACCGGGACCTCGCGCACGGCATCGCGGATGATCTTTTCAGATTTGCGCAGTGATTTGCCGGAACGATCCTGGAGCGCCAGCACGCCGAGCGGCAAGGTGATGCCGGCGCCGACCTTCAGGCGCTTCACATCCACCAGTTCAAGCGAACCGCCGCCGAGATCGCCCACCACCCCGTCCGGGCCATGGACACCGGAGACGATGCCGAAGGCCGCGAGTTCCGCCTCGCGGCGACCGGAGAGAATCTCCACATGCGTCCGGCAGATGGCCTCGCATTCGCCGATGAAGGCGGGGCCATTCTCCGCATCGCGCGCGGCAGCGGTGGCGAGGGCATAGACCACCCCCACTCCCATGGCGTCGCACAGGGCGCGGAAGCGCTTCAACGCGGACAGGGCGCGTTCCACGGCATCCTGGGCGAGCCGTCCCGTAGACAGCACTTCCCGACCGAGACCGCAGAGCGCCTTCTCGTTGAAAATGGGGGTCGGCGCGCGATTAAGCGCCTCATACACCACGAGCCGCACCGAGTTGGACCCGATGTCGATGACGGCAACAGGTGCCGCCACTGCCACGTGATCGCTCGTGTGCGGCGCGGGCCCGCCGCCCTTAGCGGCGGACGTAGAGGCTGCGCGGCGAAGAATCTTTGAGAGACTTTCCACGTCCGGACAAACTCGGATTGGTCATGAAATAACGATGGGCGTTGAATGATTCTTCGCCCGGCGCCGGGACTATGCGTTCCGAAGAGCCATTGGGCAACACCCGCCAGCTCTGTTCGTTGTCGATAAGATTGGCCACCATGATCTGATCCAGCACCTGCTCGTGCACGGTGGGGGTGGTGATGGGGCACAGCGTCTCGACGCGGCGGTCGAGGTTGCGGGTCATCAGATCGGCCGAGGAAATATAGACCAGCGCATGCGGATGCGGCAGCGCATGGCCATTGCCGAAGCAATAGATGCGGCTGTGTTCCAGGAACCGCCCGACGATCGACTTGACCTGGATGTTCTCCGACAGGCCCGGAATGCCCGGCCGCAGGCAGCAGATGCCGCGGATGATGCAATCCACCTTCACGCCGGCATTGCTGGCGGCATAGAGCGCGTCGATGATCTCGGGGTCCACCAGCGAATTGCACTTCAGCCAGATCGCCGCCGGGCGGCCGGCACGGGCGTGCTCGATCTCCTCGGCGATGTTCTGGAGGATGCGCGGCTTCAGCGTGGTGGGGGAAACCGCCATCACGTCCAGCTCGCCCGGCGTCGCATAGCCGGTGATGAAGTTGAAGATGCGCGCCACGTCCTGCGCGATCACCGGGTCGGCGGTGAAGAACGACAGGTCGGTGTAGATGCGGGCCGTGATGGGGTGATAATTGCCGGTGCCCACATGGCAATAGGTGGCGAGCGTGCCGCCTTCGCGGCGCACCACCATGGACAGCTTGCCGTGGGTCTTCAGATCGATGAAGCCGAACACCACCTGCACGCCGGCGCGTTCCAGGTCACGCGCCCAGCGGATATTGGCTTCCTCGTCGAAGCGGGCCTTCAGCTCCACCAGCGCGGTGACCGATTTGCCGGCCTCGGCCGCTTCCGCCAGCGCCTTCACGATCGGGCTGTCGGAGGAGGTGCGGTAGAGGGTCTGCTTGATGGCGACGACGTTGGGGTCGCGGGCGGCCTGGCGCAGGAACTGAACCACCACATCAAAGGATTCATAAGGGTGGTGAACCAGAATGTCCTTCTCGCGAATTGCCAGAAAGCAGTCTCCACCGTGGTCGCGGATGCGCTCGGGAAATCGCGCATTGTAGGGCGGAAACTTCAGGTCCGGCCGGTCCACGGAGACCAGTTGGGAGAATTCGTTCAGCGCCAGCACGCCGGTGACGACGAAGATTTCCTCGTCCTTCACGTTCAGCTCGCGGGCGACGAAATTGCGCAGTTCGTCCGGCATGGCCGAATCCGCTTCCATGCGGATCACCGAGCCGTAGCGGCGCTGCTTCAGGGCGCTCTCGAACAGGCGCACCAGATCCTCGGCCTCTTCCTCGATGTCGAGGTCGCTGTCGCGGATGACGCGGAACACGCCCTGGCCCTTCACCGCATAGCCGGGGAACAGGCGGGCGATGAACAGCCCGATCATCTGCTCCAGCGTGATGAAGCGCAGGCTCGTCCCCTCACCGTCGGCGAGGCGGATGAAGCGCTCGACCTTGGCGGGAATGCGGATCAGCGCATTCATGCCGCGCCCGTCGCTCTGCCGCACCAGCTGCAGCGCCAGCGAGAAGCCGAGATTGGGAATGAAGGGGAAGGGATGGGCCGGATCGATGGCGAGCGGCGTCAGCACCGGGAAGACATGGTGCAGGAAGTGGGCTTCCAGGCGCTCGATGTCGGCGGCGGTGACGTCCGAGCCGTCCACCAGGACGATGCCGACGCCAGCCAGTTCCACGCGCAGTTCACGCCAGCGGGCCTGCTGGTCGAAAATCAGATTGCCGGCGCCGTCCATGATGGTGGCGAGTTGCTCGGACGGGGTGAGACCATCGGGGCTGAGCGCGGTCACGCCTTCGCGGATCTGCTCCTTCAGCCCGGCCACGCGCACCATGAAGAATTCGTCGAGATTGTTCGCCGAGATGGAGAGGAAGCGCAATTGCTCCAGCAGGGGATGGCTCCTGTTGGAGGCTTCTTCCAGCACGCGGCGGTTGAAGTGGAGCCAAGAGACTTCCCGGTTGATGAAGCGCTGCGGGGAACCCGCGAGCTCGAGAACGGTATCCACACTGGCCTCCGGTTCAAAATCCTCGACCAAGGCCAAGGCGACGGTGTCATTCGCGTTCATCGATAGACCCCCATTTTCCGGCGGAACATGGCCGTCTTGCATGACCACTCTATGACGGTGGCGGCTCCGCGTCGTCTTCGTCACTGAAGTCGCTTGTACTTTCTCCGCGCAAGTCTTTTTCCGCGCGCAGCACCTGGGCGGCGAGCGCCCGCGTCACCGGCCGGCGCGCCGCCAGCGCCGCCCTATCGATGGCGGCGACCAGGGCCTGCGCGCCCTCCACCGTACGCTCCATGCGCAGCAGCAGATATTGCACGGTCGCCTCATCCACGGCGATCTGCCGGTCCGCGAACAGCTTCACCAGGACCGCGCCCAGCAAGGCGTCGTCCGCCGGCGCGATTTCCACGCCCGGCACCGCGCGCAGCCGCGAAGCGAGATCGGCGGTGGCGAGCGCGAACGCCGACGGCGGCGTGCGCGCGGTCATCAGCACGAAGGCATTCTGCTCGCGCGCGAGGTTCAGCAGATGGAACAGCGCCGCCTCGTCGAAGCCTCCGGCCGTCAGATCCTCCAGCAGCAGGGCGCCTTGGGCCAACGCCTGCGGCACCCCGGCGCTCGTAAGCCCGGCTGCCGGAAGCGTCAGGGCACCGGCCCGGCGGGCGAAAATCGCCCCGAGATGGCTCTTTCCGGCGCCGGCGGGGCCGACCAGGGTCACCACGCGCGCCGGCCAGTCGGGAAAGGAATCCACCAGCGCCAGCGCGGCGGCATTGCCCGGCGCGGCCAGGAAATCCTCCCGCAGCAGAGCCGGCCGGCTGGGCAGATCGAGCGGCAGTTGGCGAACGGAGGGATCGCGCCCGGCCATGGGCTCACACCGTCTCGCTGGACGAGGAGCCGGCATCGTCGCCGGTGTAAAGCGGGCTGTGGAAATATTGGCTGAAGGCGAAGCGCACCAGCACGCCGGCTGCCGCCGTCAGCGGCACCGCCAGCAGCAGGCCGACGAAGCCGAACAGATAGCCGAAGGCGAACAGGGCGAACATCAGCCATACCGGGTGCACGCCGATGCTGTCGCCCACCAGCTTCGGGGACAGGATATAGCCCTCCACGGTCTGGCCCACCAGGAAGATGCCCAGGATGGTGCCGATCATGGCCCAGTCGGGGAAGAACTGAACGATGGCGACCCCCATGGCGAGGATCAGCCCGGTGAGCGAGCCGACATAGGGAATGAAGGTGATGAGGCCGGAAACGATGCCGATCAGCAGGCCGAAATTCAGCCCCGACATGGTCAGCGCCACGGCATAGAAGGTGCCGAGGATGAGGCACACCAGCGCCTGCCCGCGCACGAAACCGGCGACCGCCATGTCCATTTCACGGCCGAGCCGGCGGATCACCGGGCGCTGGTGCACCGGAATCCAGCTGTCCACGGTCATCAGCATGTGGTCCCAGTCGCACAGTACGTAGAACACCACCACAGGTGTCACCACCACCAGCGCGAACACCGATAGCAGCGCCTGCCCGCCGGACCACAGGGAGGTCAGCAGGCCGAGCAGATAGCTCACGCCCTGGGACATCAGGTCCGCGAGCGAGCGCTGAACATCCGGCAGGCGATCGCCGAAGAAGCGGTTCAGCCACTCGCGGTTTTCCTGCGTGACCAGGTTTTGCAGGCGCGTCACATAGGCCGGCAGATTGGTGATGAATTCAAACAATTGGCTGGAGAGCAGCGGCAGCACCACCAGCAGAAGCAGCACCACCACCAGGACCAGGATGCCCACCAGCGCAAGGCTCGCCGGCGTGCGGCCGAGACCGATGCGCGACACGCGCTCGACCACCGGGTTCAGGAAATAGGCCAGGGCCATACCCGCGACAAAGGGTAACAGGATGCCGCGCAACAGCCACAGCCCGACGATGACGGCAAACAGCGCGCCGATCCAGAAGCGAAGCTGAAGCTGAATGGCCATCGCTCCTCCCGGACCCCGCGCCGGTACGCCGCTCTCGGCGGTCAGCGCGCCATGTGGCGCATCCATTCCGCGAGATACGCAGCCGCCGAAAGCGCCGTCAAGAGCCCCACCGCCACCAGTCCCACCTCGAACGCGCGGCCTGGGTTAAGGTCAAGCCCGGCGCTGGCCAGCACCAAGGCGGCGAACGCGATCTGCACCGCCGTATTCACCTTGGACACCACCAGCGGGCGGATCTTCACCGGCTGGGCCAGCAGCACCGAAAGCAGGATCGCGCCGATGATCATCACGTCGCGCGTCACCACCGCGATGGCGACCCAGCGCGGGATCAGTTCGACCATCGCGAGCGAGACATAGATCGAGATCAGCAGCGCCTTGTCCGCCAGCGGGTCGAGATAGGCGCCAAGCTCGGTCTGCATGTGAAACCGCTTGGCAAGGAAGCCGTCCACGGCGTCCGAGGCGCCGGCGAGCACGAACAGCCAGAAGGCCAGTTCCAGCTCGCCCGAGGCGATGGACCACACCAGGATCGGCACCAGCAGGATGCGGGCGAGCGTGATGAGGTTGGGGATGCTCACCGCGCCGCCCCTCCCCGACCCGGCCGGCCGCATCCGGCCGGGATCCGTGTGGCTCATGTGCACCCTCTCATCCGCACCCTCTCATCCGCACCCTCTCATCCGCACCCGCTCATTTGCGCCGCCTCATTTGCGCTTGACGGAGAGCGCGCTGAAGCTCTGGTCCGCAGCGAGGGCGTGGATGCGATTGATGTTCACATTGCGCGGCACGGTGCAGCAGAAGAAGATTTGCTCGGCGATATCCTCGCCGGTCAAGTGCTTCACGCCTTCATACATCTTGTTGGCCCGATCCTCGTCGCCCTTGAAGCGCACGATGGAGAATTCGGTCTCGGTCAGGCCGGGCTCCACATTGGTGACGCGCACGCCGGTGCCGACCACATCCGCCCAC
>NCHM01000191.1 GCA_002257205.1 Rhizobiales bacterium 24-66-13
CCTTCGTGACCGAAGCCTCGCTGCGGTTCGGCATCCCCGAACACTGGATCGTCGCCGTCAAACGCGCCGAAAGCGCCGACGACGTGCGCGCCGTATCATCGGCTGGCGCGCTGGGGCTGATGCAGGTCATGCCCGACACCTGGGCCGCGCTTCGTGTTCGCTATGGGCTCGGGCGCGATCCCTACGACCCGCGCGACAACATTCTCGCCGGCGCTGCCTACCTGCGCGAAATGTTCGACCGCTATGGGAGTGTCCCCGCGATGCTCGCGGCCTACAATGCAGGTCCAACGCGCTACGACGACTACCTTCAAAGGGGTCGCGCGCTGCCCGCTGAAACGCGGGCTTACGTCGCGCTGCTGGCTCCGCAGCTTGGCGCGACGTCGCCGTCCAGCGCACCGTCCGTTGCGCCGCCACCGCTACCGGATTGGCGTGAAGCGCCGCTCTTCGTCGTGCGTTCCGCCGACACTCGTTCGGCCGCTTCATCGTCGGAAAACGCGCGTTCGGACGACAGCCGCTCCTCCGTCGCGACGCGGTCGCCCGATGCCGCCGACGTGTCGTACGCCCCCATCGTCGTCGCTCGCTCCGACGGGGGAGTGCCCAGATGAGCACCAGCAGTATCCTTCGCACGCTATCGTGTTCCCGCGTAACATGTAGGGCGCGAGGGGGAGAGGCAGGCAACACAACCGAAGGATGGCAGGATAAAAGGCCGCACATTGCGCGGCGGTCGGGCGGTTGTTTTTGCAGGCTTTTCCGGGGCGCTCCGCACATTGTCGCGCTCATGGGCAATGTGCGCTTGACGCCCAAGGCCCTGTATCAGCGCGATCTTTCGCACATTGCGGGCTCGCGGCATGGCCGATGACCACGAGATTCGCGTTAGGCCTGGGCGCATCCGATCGACCCGCGCGCAGTCGGCCCGGCCCTTCATCGCGCAGGCGCTCGCCGCAGCGAAGAAGGCCGGCGGCGGCATCTCGCGCGCCGGCCGCATCGTTGCCGCCAATCGCTCGCGCTTCGGCCGCGGCCAGCGCGCCAGCATCCAGGCGAACCGTCTCATCACCGCGCGCACACGCGGCGCGGTCATCAAGGCCCGCGTCGTTCGGCACTCTGGCCGTACCGCGCCGCTCGGCACGCATCTCGACTATCTGCGCCGCGATGGCGTGACCCGTGACGGAGAGCGGACGCGGCTGTTCGGGCCAGGAACGGCGGAGGCGGACGGCCGCGCCTTCGCCGAGCAGTGTGAGGACGATCGCCATCACTTCCGCTTCATCGTCTCGCCGGACGACGCCGTGGAGATATCGGACCTGAAGTCCTTCACCCGCGATCTTGTCGGCCAGATGGAAAAGGACTTGGACACGCGCCTCGATTGGGTCGCGGTCGATCACTGGAACACCGGACACCCGCACGTCCATCTGCTCGTGCGCGGCGTCCGCGACGACGGCCAGGATCTCGTGATCTCCCGTGACTACATCAAGGAGGGCATGCGCGACCGCGCACGTGACCTCATCACGCAGGAGCTGGGGCCGCGCACCGATCTCGACATTCGCCGCGCCCTCGAAAGCCAGATCGAGGCTGAGCGCTGGACGCAACTCGATCGGCAGCTTGTCCGTGACTCCAGCAAACCGGGCATCATCGATCTCGCCCCAAGCACCGACCGCCAGCCCGACGAATTTCACGCACTGAAGGTCGGGCGCCTGCGCAAGCTGGAAGTGCTCGGCGTCGCCGGACAGGTCGGCCCTGGGCAATGGTTCATCAAGCCGGAAGCCGAAACGGTTCTTCGTGAACTCGGCGAGCGCGGCGACATCATCAAGCGGATGCATCGTGCGCTCACGGAACGCGGCATCGAGCGCGGCTCGGGAAACTACGTTCTGGCCAGCGAAAGCCTCGACGTTCCGGTCATCGGGCGCCTGATCGAGCGCGGCCTCGACGACGAGTTGAAGGGGACGGCCTATGCCGTGGTTGACGGCGTGGATGGTCGGACCCACCACATACGCCTGCCGCATCTCGATGCGGCGGGGGACAGCGCGCCGGGATCGATCGTCGAGTTGCGCACCTTCGAAGATGCGCGCAGCGAACGCCGCGTCGCGCTCGCCGTCCGCTCCGATCTCGATCTCCAGCATCAGGTAAACGCCTCCGGCGCGACCTGGCTCGACCGGCAATCCATCGCCCGTGAACCCGTCGCAATGTCGGATGGCGGTTTCGGCGCCGAGGTCCGGGAGGCGATGCGGCGACGTGCGGAGCATCTGGTCCGCGAAGGTCTCGCCGAGCAGCAGGGCCGGCGCGTCGTCTTCAGCCGCAACCTGATTGATACGCTTCGTCGCCGCGAGGTGGATGCCGCTGCCGAGAAGCTGGCGAAGGAGACGGGCCAGCCGTTCAAGCGGGTCGGCCATGGCGAATATGTCGCCGGCACATATCGCCAGCGCATGACGCTCGCGTCCGGCCGCTTCGCCATGATCGACGACGGCCTCGGCTTCCAACTCGTGCCCTGGTCGCCGTCCCTTGAAAGCCAGCTTGGCAAACATGTCTCCGGGGTCGCCCGCGGCGACGGCGGCGTCGACTGGAGCCTCGGCCGCAAGCGAGGGCTCGGCCTCTAATCACCTAAGAAGAAAGGACCGCCGCAATGTCCGCGACCAAAATCCTGTGGGGGCAAATCGCCGTCGTCTTCCTGATCGTGCTGCTCACCACCTGGGCCGCAACACAATATGTGGCATGGAGTCTCGGCTTCCAGGCTCAGCTTGGTTCACCCTGGTTCGTCCTGTTCGGCGTTCCGATCTACTACCCACCCGCGTTCTTCTGGTGGTGGTACTTCTACGACGCCTATGCGCCGGAGATCTTAGCCAAAGGCGGGATGATTGCGGCATCAGGCGGATTCATCGCCATTGCCGTCGCCATCGGCATGTCGGTCTGGCGCGCCCGCGAAGCCAAGAGCGCCGCCACCTATGGTTCCGCGCGTTGGGCCGGAAAGGAGGAAGTGAAGTCGGCGTGCTTGCTCGGCTCCGATGGCGTCGTGCTCGGCCGCTATGAACGCGACTATTTGCGCCACGACGGCCCGGAGCATGTTCTGTGCTTCGCGCCGACACGATCAGGCAAGGGCGTCGGCCTGGTCGTGCCATCACTCCTGACCTGGCCGGGTTCGGCGATCGTTCACGACATCAAGGGCGAGAACTGGCAGCTCACCGCCGGCTTTCGTGCCCGGCATGGCCGCGTGCTTCTGTTCGACCCGACCAATCCGAAATCGTCGGCGTATAATCCGCTGCTCGAGGTGCGCCGCGGCGAGTGGGAAGTCCGCGACGTCCAGAACATCGCCGACATCCTTGTCGATCCCGAGGGCTCGCTCGAAAAGCGCAACCATTGGGAAAAGACCAGTCACGCCTTGCTGGTCGGCGCGACCTTGCACGTCCTCTATGCCGAAGACGACAAGACGCTCGCCGGTGTGGCCGCCTTCCTCTCCGATCCGAAGCGCCCGATCGAGTCGACCCTCGCTGCGATGATGAAGACCAGCCATCTCGGAGAAGCAGGACCGCACCCCGTCATCGCCAGCGCCGCGCGCGAGCTGCTCAACAAATCGGACAACGAACGCTCCGGTGTTCTCAGCACCGCCATGTCGTTCCTGGGCTTGTACCGCGATCCCGTCGTGGCCGAGGTAACGCGGCGCTGCGATTGGCGGATCACCGACATGGTGGGCGGCAAGCTCCCGACCACGCTCTACCTCGTCGTGCCACCTTCGGACATCAACCGCACCAAGCCGCTGATCCGCCTGATCCTCAATCAGGTCGGTCGTCGTCTCACTGAGGATCTGCAAGCGAAGACAGAACGGCATCGGTTGCTGCTTATGCTCGACGAGTTTCCCGCGCTCGGCCGTCTCGATTTCTTCGAGAGCGCGCTGGCGTTCATGGCGGGCTACGGCCTCAAGAGCTTCCTGATCGCGCAATCGCTGAATCAGATCGAGAAGGCATACGGCCCGAACAACTCGATCCTCGACAACTGCCATGTCCGAGTCTCCTTCGCCACCAACGACGAGCGCACCGCCAAGCGCGTCTCCGATGCCCTCGGCACGGCGACCGAAATGAAAGCGATGAAAAACTATGCCGGCCACCGGCTGGCGCCCTGGCTCAGCCACCTGATGGTGTCGCGTTCAGAGACTGCGCGCCAGCTTCTGACACCGGGCGAGATCATGCAGCTTCCACCGACCGACGAGATCGTCATGGTCGCCGGCACGCCGCCGATCCGGGCGAAGAAGGCGCGCTACTACGAGGATGCCCGCTTTAAGGAGCGCATCCTGCCGCCACCGGAACTGACGCGGCCTGCCGAAGGTCGCCCGGACGATTGGAGCAAGTTACCGATCCCGGCTCGGCCAGACACAGGCGAGAACACGATCTCAGCGACCAGCCCTGGCGAGGACGAAGATTCGACCGAGTCCGAGCGTCGCCATCAGCCCGAGCTCAACCGAGTGAAGCCCATCGAGAAGAAGGCACCGATCGACAACGAGTTTGAGATCGACCTTCCCGACGACACCGAGGACGATGCCGCACGCAATCAACGTCTGACCCGCGTGATGCGCGGCGTTGCGCGCCAGGTCTCCCTCGATCCCAATGACGGCATGGAGCTATAGCACCATGACCGGACGCAAGAAGAAGGTGCCGATTTCCGTTTACCTCGACCCCGACGTCATGGCGAAACTCTCGGACTATGCAGCTCGGCGCGAACAATCGCTCTCCCTGATCGCCGAGGCCGCGATAGCGTCCTTCCTGTCGCCAGATGATGCGGAACGACGCGAGGCTGTAGTCGCCAAACGCCTCGACCAGATCGATCGGCGGCTCAACCGCATGGAACGCGATGTTGGAATCTCCGTCGAGACAATGGCCGTGTTCATCCGGTTCTGGCTCTCCACGACGCCAGCTCTGCCCGAACCCGCAGCCCAAGCAGCGCGCGCCATGGTCGGAAAACGCTACGAGGCGTTCATCACTGCGCTCGGCCGCCGTTTGGCCCAAGGTCCGAAGCTTCGGCAGGAGATCGTTGAAGACGTCGGTGAGTCGCCGGCCGGAGAGACGTCGAACGGCTGATAGAACTGATTGACGGTGGAGCAAGACCATCGTGCAATCGCCGTTCTCCTGTATTTGCACGCTACGCTACTACTACGACCGATACTTGTTGAATCAGCCTAATTCCGGGCTCTTTTAATCACCCCGATCCGGGGACCATCTGTTTTGCCCCGTCAGGAAGCGGGGCACAAATGACCACGACCAGCCAGAAGCCGGAGGCGTTCGCGCGCGGCGCGCGTATGTTGCGCACCGCGCTCGGTCCCGCCATCGCGCGGTTTCTGGAAGACCCCACCCTCGTCGAGGTGATGCTCAATCCCGACGGCCGGATTTGGGTTGATCGCCTGTCCGAAGGGCTGGCCGATACCGGCGAGACGATGACTGCCGCCGATGGCGAGCGCATCGTGCGCCTGGTCGCGCACCATGTCGGCGCGGAAGTCCATGCACGGGCACCGCGCGTCTCGGCCGAACTGCCCGAGACGGGTGAGCGATTCGAGGGGCTGTTGCCGCCCGTCGTCGCCGCGCCGGCCTTCGCCATCCGCAAGCCTGCCGTCGCCGTGTTCACCCTCGACGACTATGTGACGGTCGGCATCATGACCGCCGACCAGGCCGTCACGCTGCGCGCGGCTGTCGCGACCCGCGCCAATATCCTCGTCGCCGGCGGCACCTCGACCGGCAAGACCACGCTGACCAACGCGCTGCTCGCCGAGGTGGCAAAAGGCCCGGATCGCGTCGTCATCATTGAGGACACGCGCGAGTTGCAATGCGCCGCGCCGAACCTCGTCGCCATGCGCACGAAGGATGGCGTCGCCACGCTCTCCGATCTCGTCCGGTCCTCGCTGCGCCTGCGTCCTGACCGCATTCCCATCGGCGAGGTGCGCGGCGCCGAGGCGCTCGATCTTCTCAAAGCCTGGGGCACCGGCCATCCCGGCGGCATCGGCACCATCCACGCTGGCACCGGCATCGGCGCGCTGCGCCGGCTCGAACAGCTCATTCAGGAGGCTGTGGTCACGGTCCCGCGCGCCCTGATCGCCGAGACCATCGACGTCGTTGCCGTCCTTTCCGGCCGCGGCTCCGCACGCCGGCTCGCCGAACTCGCCCGCGTCGAGGGGCTCGGCCCGGACGGCGACTACCGCATCACCCAAGCCATCAGCAGCACAGGAGACTCCGCATGATCCAGTTCACCACGCGCGCCCGCCGCACCGTCGCGACGGCCGCCGCCGTCGCCTACGTCAACCTCGTCCTCGCGCCAGTGGCCCATGCCTCCGGCTCGTCGATGCCGTGGGAAGCACCGCTCCAGAAGATCCTGGAGTCGATCGAAGGGCCGGTCGCCAAGATCGTCGCCGTCATCATCATCATCGCAACCGGCCTGGCGCTCGCCTTCGGCGATACCTCGGGCGGTTTCCGCAAGCTGGTCCAGATCGTGTTCGGCCTCTCCATCGCCTTCGCGGCCAGCTCCTTCTTCCTCAGCTTCTTCAGCTTCGGCGGCGGGGCGCTCGTCTGATGGCGGTCGCGTTCGAGCAACTGGACGTGCCGGGATTTGCCGTCCCGGTTCATCGCGCGCTGACCGAGCACATCCTGCTCGGCGGCGCTCCGCGCTCCATCGCGATCTTGAACGGGACGCTGGCCGGGGCCGTGGGCCTCGGCCTGCGCCTATGGCTGGTCGGCATTCTGATCTGGGCGGTCGGCCACTTCGCGGCCGTGTGGGCGGCGAAGCGCGACCCGCTCTTTGTCGAAGTCGGGCGCAGGCATCTGCGCATCCCCGGCCATCTCGCGGTCTGAGGGAGCGTAGCCCATGATGAACCTCGCCGAATATCGCCGCACCGCCAGCCGCCTTGCCGACTATCTGCCCTGGGTCGCGCTCGCCGCCGATGGCGTCGTGCTCAACAAGGACGGCTCGTACCAGCGCACGGCGCGCTTTCGCGGTCCCGATCTTGATTCCGCCGTCGTCGCCGAGCTAGTCGCCGTCGCCGGCCGCATCAACAACGCCTTCCGCCGTCTCGGCTCCGGCTGGAGCATTTTCGTCGAAGCACAGCGGCACGAGGCTTCGACCTATCCGAACAGCATGTTTCCCGATCCGGCGTCGGCCATCGTCGATGCCGAGCGCAAGGCCGACTTCGAGGAAGCCGGCGCGCATTTCGTGTCGGGCTATTTCCTGACCTTCCTTTATTTGCCGCCGGCCGAGGATGCCGCCCGCG
>NCHM01000192.1 GCA_002257205.1 Rhizobiales bacterium 24-66-13
GGCTTGTATGCGCCGCTCCGCGTGGTGGTCTACGCCAACAAGAATGGCGGAACGACCATGGAATACGACAAGCCGAGCACCCTGTTCGGCCAGTTCAAGCGCCCTGAAATCGATGCGATTGCGCGCTCGCTTGACGACCGGATGCAACGGCTCCTGCTCAAGGTGAGCCGCGCACCGGGAACATCAAGCAACTGATCTTCAAAAAAGCCCACGCGGCCATGGTCGCGTGGCGATCTTCTTCCCGCAGGCGTCCGGCGGGCATCTGAAGGCGCGGCCGGCGGAGGCTTTCCCGGTTCGGGCCTCCGCCGCCGCACCGATCAAAAGATGGCGGCTGCGCTCTTGAGCGTCAGCCAGATGCCCCAGACCATCGGGATGCCGACCGCAGCCCAGGCCAGGGCGGCCTTGCCATCCAGGCCGCCTTTGCCGATGCCGAACGCGCCGCTCGGGCCGGCATCCTTCGAAACGGCCTTCGCCTGGAGCGCGGCCACTTCGGCATCGCTCATGAACCAGCGCTCGGGCAGGGGGCGCACGAGCGCGTTGGCGATCAGGCCCAGGACCAGCATCCCCGCCAGGATATACATGGTGAAGTCATAGACTTGGTCGCGCGGAATGCCGGCATTGATCTGGAATTCGCGGATATAATTCACCACCACGGGGCCGATGATGCCGGCCGTCGCCCAGGCGGTGAGCAGGCGGCCGTGGATCGCCCCCACGAACTGGGTGCCGAAGACATCCGCGAGATAGGCCGGCACGGTGGCGAAGCCGCCGCCATACATGGACACGATCACGCACAGGATCGCCACGAACAGCGCCTGGCTTCCCATGTGCGCGGCCGAGGGCGCGAGCGCATAGAGGGCGATGCCGAGGATGAAGAAGGTGTAATAGGTGTTCTTGCGTCCGATCTTGTCCGACATCGAGGCCCAGAAGAACCGGCCGCCGATGTTGAACAGCGACAGCAGGCCGGCGAAGCCCGCGGCAATCGCCGCGATGGCGGCTTTCTGCCCGCCATCAAGCTGCGTGAACGACAGTTCCGGATGGCCGAGGAGGCGGCCGCCGAAGATTTCCTGAAGCATGGGCGAGGCCATGCCGATGACGCCGATGCCCGCCGAGACGTTCAGGCAGAGCACCGCCCAGATCAGCCAGAATTGCGGAGTCTTGTGCGCATCGCGCAGATGAACGTTGCGATGGGTGATCATGGAGGACTTGGTCGCCGGCGGGGTCCAGCCCTCGGGGCGCCAGCCCGCCGGGGGAATGCGATAGCCGAAGGCGCCGGCCATCATGAAGACGAAATAGATGGCGGCCATCACCAGGAAGGTCTGCCACACGCCCACGGAGGTGGTGGTCTTGAAGGCATTCATGAGCATGTTGGCCAGCGGGGCGCCGATCATCGCGCCGCCGCCGAACCCCATGATCGCCATGCCGGTGGCCATGCCGCGGCGGTCGGGAAACCATTTGATCAGCGTCGAGACCGGCGAGATATAGCCGAGCCCGAGGCCGATGCCGCCGATCACACCCGCGCCGATCCACATCAGCCATAATTGGTGTGTCAGGACGCCGAGCGCGGCCAGCGCGATGCCGCCGCACCAGCAGCAGGCGGAGACGACGCCCGCCTTGCGCGGGCCGGCGCGCTCCAACCAACCACCCCACAGGGCGGCCGAGGAGCCCAGAAGCACGAAGAACAGCGTGTACATCCATCCAAGATCGGCGACGCGCCAATCGCAGGTGGTGGTGAACAGCGCGGTGACGAGGCTCATGTCCGGGCAGGCAACCGGCTGGTTGACGCCGATCGCGCGTGAGAGCGGAAGCCAGAACACGCTGAAGCCGTAAGCCATGCCGATGCACAGATGGATCGCCAGCGCCGCCGGCGGCACCAGCCAGCGATTGAAGCCGGGCCGGGCGACGATCCGCTCGCGGTCCAGGATGCCGATCCCGCCGGCGGGACCGTCGAATGTATTCACGCTTGCTGTCATGAGTCTTCCCCAGTGCTTTTGTTGCTTTGAGAGCTGCGAAAGGGCTGCGCGGGGGACAGGCGCACGCATCGCGACCGGTGGCGGGTCGCGTTGAGAATAATTGCTGCACTGCCGTAATGATGCGAGCCCTGAGGGTCTGCGTTTCCTGGTCCTTCACTTGTTTTTCTTTTGGGAAGGAAAGGTCGCAATTCGCATGCCACATGGCCGGCCGAGGTATTGCAACGCTCTTTCGGCCGACACATTTTTGGTTTGAGGACAAAAAGTCTCGCCGTTAGACAGAATGTCTCTTGCAGTGCATCAATCTGCTTGGGGGAGGAACACCGTAAAGGTCGTTCCCGCGCCCGGCGTGCTCTCCACCTGGATCGCCCCGCCCTGGCGCGCCACCAGCTTCTGCGTGATGGACAGGCCAAGGCCGGTCCCGGTGCTGCGCTTGGTGGTGAAGAAGGGGTCGAAGATCTTCTCCAGCACCTCGGCGGCCATGCCCACCCCGGTGTCGGCCACCTCGATCAGAATGCCGGGCCGCTCCTCCTGCGTGCCATCGCGACTGCGCAGCGTCAGGACCCCGCCATCGGGCATGGCGTGGATCGCATTGACGATGAGGTTGACGAGCACCTGCTGAAGCTCTGTGCGGTTCATCAGCACCTGGCGTGTCGCCCGGTCCTCCCGCACCACGGCGATGCCGCTGCGGTTCATCAGATGCTGCACCAGGGGAAGGCAATCGGTGATGATGTCCGCCGGCGCGTGCCGCTCGATGAAGCCGGCATATTCCTCCGGCTTTGCAAATTGCAGCAGCTTGTTGACGATCTGGCTGATGCGGTCGATCTGCTCGTCGATCAAGCGGAACTCGGTACGGCCCGAATCCACCTGCCGGCCGAGCACGTCGCGCAGCACGTCCAGATTGCCCTGGATGACCGCGATGGGATTGTTGATCTCATGGGCGACGCCGGCGGTGATCTCGCCGATCGCCGCCAGCTTCTCCGACATGATGAGCTGCTTGGTCGTCGCCTCGATCTGCCGGTTGGCACGCTGGAGCTCTCGGGTGCGTTCGTCGACCCTTCGGTTGAGGTCTTCGTTCCATTGCACCAGTTCGCGTTCGCGTGCGGCGAGCTGGTCCAGGAGATGGTCGAGATGCATGGCGACGCGGCCAATCTCGTCGTCCGCGCGCAAGAGGCCGGTGCGGGCGTCCCGATTGCCGCCCTCAACCGACACGATGGTGTCGTTCACCTGTTCCAGCGGCTTGAAGATGCCGCGCGCCCATCGCAGGAAAATCGGCACGCTCGCGGCCGAGACGGTCACGAATGCGAGGATGACCGCCAGGAGGGTGGTGTATTTCGCGTCGGTGAACGGTCGCTCCAGGAACCCCACATAGAGCATGCCCACCCGCTTGTCGTAGCTGTCGACGATGGGCTCATAGGCGGACATGTACCAGTCGTTGACCACGAACGCGCTGCCGAGCCAGATCCGGCCCTTGCCGAGCACCGCCTCGCGCACCGCATGGGACACCCGCGTGCCCAGCGCCCGGCGCCCTTCGAACAGGCGGACATTGGTGCTGATCCTCACATCGCCCAGGAACAGGGTGGCCGTGCCCTGGCTGCCCTCCGGCAGGCTGGCGGCCTGGTAGACGAGATCGTTGATCGTATCGATGAACACGAGATTGCGGTTGAGCAGGATGCCGCCCACGAGCACGCCCCTGCGTCCGCCCGGCAGCTGAACCCCGGCGGCAGTATGGACCACCATGCCCCGCGTCTCCTCGCGCCGGTCGCTCGCAACCGCATTCGTGGTCGGCACGAGCTCCAGCAGCGCCCGTTCGGCGAGGGCGGGGGAGATGGCGGCAAGCTCGGCATTGGAAAAGACATCGATCGCGGCGCGCCGATCGCCGCGCAGGCCTGCGTCGATCACCGGCCAGTCGTCGCGCACGTCGGCCCTCGCGAACCGGGGGGAGGCGGCGAGGATCGCGCGGTCCGCGTCGAGCACATAGAGGAAGTCGAGTCCGAGCGCCCGGCGGCGCGTCTCAAGGAGTTCGGAAAGGCCGGTGTCCTCGCTGCCGCCGGCCACGTCCCGGAACAGCGCCGAGAGGCCGAGCGCCTCGATCTGGTCGCGGTTATATTCCAGCATGCGCGCCAGATATTGGTGCGCGATGGTCAGGTCGCCATCGACCTTCGAGACCAGCAAGGCGTCGAACTTGGCGTTCCAGCGCACCATGGTGACGCCGAGCAGCAGCGGCACCACGACCAGGGTCGGCAGAAGCGCGATGGCGAGCAGTCGGAAGCGGACCGAGCGTTCCGGGCGCCGGGCGGCGGCCCGGTCAGGAGTCCTGGACATTGTCAGCGGTCCCGGACATTCCACTGCGCGCATTTGCGGTCGATCGTCTTGCGCGAGACGCCGAGGCGGCGGGCGGTCTCGGCGCGGTCGTGGCCGGTGGCCTCAAGCACAGTGAGGATGTGGCGCTTCTCCACCTCTTCCAGGCTGTTTCCGAGCACGGCCGGAGCGCCCCCGCGCAAGCCGGGGAAATCGTCGGGGAAGCGTCCAAGAATGAGGGTCCGCTCGATGAGGTTGCGCAGCTCGCGGATATTGCCAGGCCAGGGATAGCGGCCAAGGGCGATGCGCGCCGCTCCATCCAGCATCACCGGCGGCATGCCGAGCTGCCGCGACAGCGTGCGCATGAACAGGCCAGCGAGTTCCTGCACGTCCTCGCCCCGGTCGCGCAACGGGGGAAGATGCAGTTGCAGCATATTGATGCGGTAAAACAGGTCGGCCCGGAAGCGCCCCTGCTGGACTTCCTTCTCCAGCTCCCGGTTGGTGGCGAAGACGAAGCGCAGATCCACCGGCACCTCGCGTTCCGCCCCCACCGGACGCACACGACGATCCTCGATGACGCGCAGCAGCTTGCTCTGCATGGCCGGCGGCAATTCGCCGATCTCATCGAGGAACAGCGTCCCGCCATGGGCGTGGATGAACAGCCCGTCGCGCGCCGAGACGGCGCCGGAAAACGCGCCCTTCAGATGCCCGAACAGTTCGCTCTCGATCATGTCCTGCGGAATGGCGGCGCAATTCACCGGCACGAAGGGCTTGTCGGCGCGGTCGGACAGAAGATGCAGCGAGCGCGCGGCCACTTCCTTTCCGGTCCCGGATTCGCCGGTGAGAAGTACGGATGTGGGCAGGGGCGCGACCCGCGAGATGGTTTCGCGCACCTTCTGAATCACCGCCGACGTGCCGATCAGCTTGTCGCGCAGAATGCCACGGTCGGCGCTTGAGCGCAGTTCGTGCTGAAGCACGAAATTCTCGCGCTGAAGGCGGATCCGTTCGAGGCAACGGGCGACGGCATTGATGATCTGGTTCGAACGGAACGGCTTCAGGACGAAATCCGCCGCCCCCGCCCGAAGCGCCTGGATCGCCGTCTCGAGATCGGCATAAGCGGTGATGAGGATGGCATCGGCGAACAGGCCCACGGTGCGCTGCTCGGCCAGCCATTCCAGGCCGGTCTTCCCGGGCATGATGTTGTCGATGATGATGACGTCGAAGTGCTGCACGTCGAGTTTGCGGGACGCCTCCGCGGTATCTGCGGCCTCATCCACCTGTTTGCAGCGCGGCCGCAGGGTGCGCACCAGGAAATTGCGGATGCCCGGCTCATCATCGACAACGAGGACGGAGGCCTGGGCGAGCCAGGGGCCAAATTCGGCGTCCGCCGTCCCCGTGCGCGCACGCGGGCCCGATTGTAGCTTTTCCGCGCCCGAATATTCTTCCGTCATGAGTTTACTATGGGCGAGCAAGCACGCCAATGCAAAGACCGCGCCCGCCTTTCTGTGGTGCGGAACACAACCGCCGGTTCACCCTTCAGCGTGATGAGCGATGATCGAAGGCCGTGCCCCAACCGCGGCCGGGGCGCGGCGGCGGTTGGGGATTTTGGGGGAGCTCAGGCCAGGGAGCTCAGGCCAGGGAGCTCAGGCCAGGGAGCTCAGGCCAGGGAGCTCAGGCCAGATCGAAGCGGTCGAGGTTCATCACCTTGGTCCAGGCCGCCACGAAATCCTTCACGAACTTCTCCTTCGCGTCCGCCGAAGCATAGACCTCAGCCAAGGCACGTAGGATGGAGTTCGAGCCGAACACGAGGTCGACGCGGCTGCCGGTCCATTTGAGCTCGCCGGTCTTGCGATCATGTCCTTCGTATACGTCCGTGGTGTCGGGCGCGGCCGTCCACTTGGTGTCCATGTCCAGCAGATTGACGAAGAAATCGTTCGTCAGCACGCCGGGGGCCTCGGTGAGGACGGCGGCTCCGCCCACATTGATGTTGATGGCGCGCAGGCCTCCGACCAGCACGGTCATCTCCGGCGCGGTCAGCGTCAGGAGCTGGGCCTTGTCGATCAGCGCCACTTCGCCGGGCACCGCATAGCCCGACTTGTGGAAGTTGCGGAAGCCGTCCGCCTTCGGCTCCAGCCATTGGAAGGAGTCGGCATCCGTCTCCGCCTGCGAGGCGTCGGTGCGGCCTGGCGAGAACGGGACGGCCACGTCATGGCCGGCCGCCTTCGCCGCTTGTTCGACGCCGGCATTGCCGGCCAGAACGATCAGGTCGGCCAGCGACACCTTCTTGCCGCCGGTGGCGTTGAGGTTGAATTCGCCCTGGATGCGCTGGAGGATCGTCAGCACCTTGTCGAGCTGCTCGGGCTGGTTGACCTGCCAGTCCTTCTGCGGGGCGAGGCGGATGCGCGCGCCATTGGCGCCGCCGCGCTTGTCGCCGCCACGGAAGGTGGAGGCTGAGGCCCAGGCGGTGCCCACCAGTTCGGAAACGGTGAGGCCGGAGGCCAGCACCTTCGCCTTGAGCTCCGCCGCGTCCGCCGCGTCGATCAGGGGATGATCCACCGCCGGCACCGGATCCTGCCAGATCAGCACTTCCCGGGGCACTTCCGGACCCAGGTAGCGCGAGCGCGGACCGAGATCGCGATGGGTCAGCTTGAACCATGCCCGGGCGAACGCTTCGGCGAAGGCCTGCGGGTTCTCCAGGAAGCGGCGGGAGATCTTCTCATAGACCGGGTCGAAGCGCAGCGACAGGTCGGTGGTCAGCATGGTCGGCTTATGCTTCTTCGACGGATCGTGCGCATCCGGGATGACGTCCGGCGCGTCCTTCGCCTCCCATTGGATCGCGCCGGCCGGGCTGCGGGTCTGCTCCCATTCATATTTGAACAGGTTCTCGAAGAAGTGGTTGCTCCACTGGGCGGGCGTCTGGGTCCAGGTGACCTCAAGG
>NCHM01000193.1 GCA_002257205.1 Rhizobiales bacterium 24-66-13
ATGCTCGTTGTCGATGAAGGTCCAGGACGCGCAGAGCAGGAACACCGCCGCGAACAGCACCCATTGCAATTCCAGCCAGGAATTGGAGCTGAGATCGAAGACCTTGCGGATCACGGCATTCAGCGCCGACACCAGCACGGCCACCAGGATCAGCCATGCCACCGCCTTGCCGATGCGGATGTTCACGGCATCGATCGCTCGGCTGAGCGCGAGCAGAATGTTCATTTGGGAGTGTCCCCGCATTTCCACTTGAGGCGATCTGATTTTCACGTCGCCATTGGCCGGGCACCATAAGGGAGCCCTAAATGCATTCAAGCCTCAACTATCGTCTAAGCGTCACAAGGCCTGCCGGGCACGGGCTTTCAACAGGATGAGGGCGGTCGCGTGGATGTGCCGGCGCGGTTTGCACGTGGATGTTTGCATCGCTGCAATGGCGCGGCGGCGAGCGCGTGCATAAGTTTGATGAAATAGATCCGCCGCGCGGACCCTCGATCCATCGCGCGCAGGCCTGTGCCCCGGCGCGCAGGAGCCGAGGCAGAAGCCGGCGCAGGAGTTTGCCATGTCTGTTTCCACTCTGTCCCCTCCCGTCGGGCCGCACGCCGGCCTGTCCGCCGCCTTGCGGCTGGGCGCGGTTCATCTGCGCACGCGCACGCCGGATCAGCTCGCGGCCTTCTATGAGCAGGTGGTCGGCCTCACCCGCCTCGCCCCGCAAGCGGGCCGCATCGTGCTCGGCGCCGGCGATAAGGCCATCATCGTGCTGGAAGACGCGCCCGATGCGGTGGCCCCGCCGGCCCGCGCGCCGGGCCTGTTCCACACTGCCATTCGCGTGCCCGACCGGGCCAGCCTCGCGGTGCGGATGAATGTACTGCGAGCGCACGGCGTGCCGTTCGGCGCCTCGGACCATCTGGTGAGCGAGGCGCTCTATTTCGACGATCCGGACGGCAACGGCATCGAGATCTATCGCGACCGCCCGAGGGCCGAATGGTTCGGGCCCGACGGCACGCTCCAGATGGCGACGCTGCGCCTCGACCTGACCAACCTCGCCGCCGAAAGCACGGACCTTGGCCCCGCGCCCGCCGGGACGGACGTCGGACATGTTCATCTGAAAGTGAACGACCTTGCCGCCGCGCACCGCTTCTGGGTGGAGCTGGCCGGGTTCGACGTGATGGCGCGCTATCCCGGCGCCTTGTTCGTGAGTGCTGGCAAATACCACCACCATCTCGGCCTGAACGTGTGGCACTCGCAAGGCACGCCACGCGTTCCCCCCAATGCCGGCGGCCTGGACCGGTTTGACATCGCGCTGCCCGCGTCGGACCTCGCAACCCTCCGGCAGAGGTTTGCCGCCGCGGGGTCGACGCTGGCGGAAGAGGCCGGCGCGGTGCTTCTGGAGGATTCCGCAGGAAACCGCGCAAGACTGTCCGTCCTTGGCGTGGACTGACAGCCTTGCGTCAACGGGTCCCCATGCGAGCCACATGAGGCCGGAAGGTGCCGCCAGCTAGGGCATTTCATCGTTTCCCGGAAACGATGAAATGCCCTAATTCATTGCGTTATCGCATTTTCTTCACGCGAACCGGTGTCCACTTCCCTCGAAAATACTCAAGAGCGCGATCCTCCCATATGGAACCACTTGGTGGTTCCATATGGGAGGTGAATCGTCCTCTAACTTATTGAATAGAGGCGGATTCACTGCCCATAGTGAAACGCCCAAGGCGATCCACTACGGGCAGATCCGGCTCTAGCGCTTGACGGTGACCGGCGCTGCGCCGGCATCGATCTTGGTGCTGTCGACAGTCTCGGCCACGCTCATGTCGGTCGTGGTCTTCAAGTCCGGCACGCGGGGGAAAACCTTCAGCTGCCCGGCCAGTTTGCCGAGATTAAGATAGCGATCCATCTCCGCCGGCGTCATGGCGACGCGCAGCGCGTTCACGTCCTTGACCGCCCATTGCGGATCATAGGCCGTCGCCGTGGCGACAACATCGGCCGGCAGCGACTTGGCGGCGGCGGAATCGCGGAACCAGGCATTCGCCTCGTCATGATGGGCGGCGGCGTAAGCCAGCGCTTCCTTTTGCGCCACCAGGAAGCGGCGGATCACGTCCGGCGACTTGGTACGGAAGTCGTTCCGGGCGGCCACGACCATGGTCAGCGAGGTGTCGGACGCGATGACCTTCGCCAAGCCCTTGCTGACGAAAAATTCGATCCACGGATCCCAGATGAAGACCGCATCGACACGCCCGGCCGCGATGGCGTCCGACAGGTCGACGAACCCCATGTTGACCACCTCGACATCCGTTCCCGCCTTCAGCCCGGCATCGGCAAGCATGGCCACCGCCGCAAGATGGATCGAGCTGCCGACCGGCCCATAGAGCTTCTTGCCCTTGAGGTCCTGCACGCTGGTGATGCCGCTCTTGCTGGTGGCGAGGATCGCGCCCCGGAATGTGGATTGGCGGGCGACGACCGTGGTCGGCGCCCCCGCGGCTGCAAGGGCGATGGACGGCAGATCGCCGATGAACCCGACATCGATCGCACCCGAAACCAGCGCCTCGTTCACGGCCGGCCCGTAGGTGAACATGATGAACTCGCCCTTGAGACCGTTGCGCTCAAGAATGTCCGTCCGCGCCAATGTGTTTGCGATCTGGCTGCTGACGGTCGACGTCGGTTGCCAGCCGATCCGTATGGTATCCGCGGCGTAGCTCCCGGTTGCGCAACCAACCGCAAACAGGCTCAAGACAAAACCCCATGCCCAGCGCTTCATGACAAACCCCCTTTTTCAGGCACGGGAACTGCGTGCGTGGATGAATGTGCTGGACCGCAGGCGCCGTTGCGCGGGCGGCCCGTCATCGCACCGGCTCAAACCGCCGCCGCGACCTGGCTTGCCTCGTGCTGCCAATCCTTGCGGAGGGACTCCCACAAGCCGTCGGCGAGCCGCCGGAATTCGGGGTCGGAGCGGATATCGGGCAGTCTTGGGCGAGACAGCGAAACGTCATGGAGTTCGCGAATCCGCCCCGGACGCGCGCTCATCACGACGATGCGGTCGCCGAGGAAGACCGCCTCGTCGATGGAGTGCGTGACGAAAATGATGGTCATTCCGGTTTCCGCGGAAATCCGCGCAAGCTCTTCCTGGAGCAGGACACGGGTCTGCGCATCGAGCGCGCCGAACGGCTCGTCCATGAGCAGGACTTCCGGATCCACGGCGATGGCACGGGCAATCGCGGCCCGTTGCTTCATGCCGCCCGAAAGCTCGTGCGGATAACGCTCCTCGAACCCGTTCAGCCGGACGGTCCGCAACACCTCGCGGGCGCGCCGGCGCCGATCGGCCTTCGGCACGCCCTTCGCCTTCAGGCCGAACTCGACATTCTCCTGGACGCTCTTCCAGGGAAACAGCGCATAATCCTGGAACACCACTGTCCGGCGCGGATCGGGTCGGCTGACGAGCGCGCCGTCCTGCAGCACCTCTCCCTCGGAGGGGGCAAGAAAACCTGCGATGATATTCAACAATGTCGACTTGCCGCAGCCGCTGGGGCCGAGCAACATCAGCACCTCGCCTTTGCGAACCTCGAGATCGACCCGGGCCAGCGCCAGGGTGCCGCTCGCGTCATCGCGGCCGGCAAACCGCTTCGAGACGCCGCGAATGGAAATTGCGGAGCTTGCCATCACGAGACCGCCTCGGACCGCCAGCGCATCACCCGGCGCTCCAGCATCAGCATCAGGCTGTTCGCGGCATAGCCGATGGCGCCGATGGTGAGCATTCCGGCAAGGACGCTCGAGGTCATGAGCATCATGCGGCTCTGCTGGATCATGTAGCCGAGGCCGGACTGGGCCGCGATCAGTTCCGCCGCCACGACGCACATCCAGCCGACCCCCAGCGCGATGCGAAGGCCCGGAAAGATCATCGGCAGCGCGGCCGGAACGATCACATCGGTGAGGATGAGCATCGGACGCGCCCCGAGGCACAGCGCCGCGTTGATCTGGCTCTTCTCGATGCCACGCACCGCGACATAGGTATTCACGAACACCGGGAAGACCGCGCCGATGAACACCAGGAAATAGCTCGGGGAATTGCCGACGCCGAACCAAAGGATGGCGAGCGGGGTCCAGGCGATCGGCGGGATTGGCCGGATGACTTCGATGATTGGCTTCAGCACCTCGGACGCAAGTTCCGACCACCCCAGGAGAATACCGAAGGCAATGCCGACGATGCTCGCCATCGCGAACCCGGCGAGCACCCGTTGGATGCTCGCCCAGCTGTTCTCCAGAAGACTTCCATCACGTAGCAGGTCGATCAACGTCGCGGCGACCGCGCTCGGCGGAGGAAACAGAAGCGTATTGAGGTAGCCCAATGAGGAAAGCGTCTGCCAGACCACGACCAGCGTACCCAGACCGGCCAGCCTGAGGGCCCATCTGCGCAACCGGCGCCAGCCCGACCACATGACGCAAGCCCTCAGGGGAAGAGATAACGATTCCGCCATGCCAGCCATTGATCCCGACTGAATGTGCATTCCTGCCGCCGCCGCTCAGGTCGCGGCGTATTCGCCCCGCCCTCAAGCGCAGACCGAAGCCGGACTGCAAGCAATCCAAAATGCAATACCGAAACGCGCCCGCAACAGCAGGACTACAACTTAAGATTTCAGCGCACTGAAGCGCTGAGAAACCGGTTTTCCCTTACCCGACCGACAAGATCGTAAGCACACTGCATATTATTTTCAATCGTTGGCTATAAAACTATTGCTTCTATTTCAGGCATTATTTGCCACGATTATAGGCAAATGGAGCTACTCCGGCTACGTGCGAGGCAAAGTCGCCCGCGCCGGGCCGGGTACATCAATCTGGTGGCTCGGCCGCGCTGGAAAAATCAGCAGATGGTGATGCGGGCGCTTGTGGCCTCGTGTTTACATCCGGATCTCGATTCAGCTACCAAACCCAGGGATGCGCGGACGATCCGAATGCGAACCAAGGGCCCTTGAGACATGGATAATCTTGAGCGGGCGGCAACTCACGATCTCGGCGGCCAGTCGCGCTTCATGTGCCTGCCGGTCGAGAAAGATCCGCGCCCGGTTCAGCTGAATGATTTTGAGCGGCGCTGCGACGCGCTGCGTCTGGTGCTTGGCGCCAGCGGGATCATGACGGTGGACGAGCTGCGCCGCGGCATCGAATCCTTGAGCGCCGAGGACTATAATACGTTATCTTATTATGAAAAATGGCTGAGATCCATTATCCTGAGCTTGGGCGAGAAGGGAATTATTGATCCGGACTTGTTTTTGAACATCGAATAGCGGCATCGAGAAGGAATGGCCTGCATGCTCGACCTTCCCCTGGACCGTGATGTCACGGTGATGGCCGACTGGCCCGAGGAACGTGGTCCCTGCCACGTGCGGACTCCGTCCTATCTCAGGGGCAAGCGCGGGCGGATCGTTGCATTCCTCGGCGCGTATGAGGATCCGGGCGATCTGGCGTTCGGGCGTCCGACCGTGCGCCGGAAGCTCTACCACGTCCGTTTTTCCCTCGACGAGCTCTGGCCGGGGGAAGCCCAGGCGGGCGATTCCATCCTCGTCGAAGTGTACGAACACTGGCTCAAGGACTAGGAGCGCGCCATGGCCGAAACTGATCAGGACCCGCGCAGCGTCGTCATGCTGGATCGGCTCATCGCGCATCTGCAGGCTGCAGGCGTCGTCACCGAAGCGGCGCTGCGCGAACGGATGGACGCGGCGGCTTCAGCTTCCCCGCGCAATGGTGCCCGTCTGGTCGCCAAGGCCTGGACCGACCCGGAATTCAAGGATCTCCTGCTGCGGGACGGAACCGCAGCCGCCGAAAGCTTCGGCTTCTATCCCGCCGGCGGGCCGCCGCTCGGCGTGCTCGAGAATACGCCGAGCGTTCATCATCTGGTGGTCTGCACCCTGTGCTCCTGCTATCCGCGCTGGCTGCTCGGCTACCCTCCGCATTGGTACAAATCCTTTGCCTATCGCGCCCGCGCCGCCCGCAACCCGCGCGCTCTGCTGGAAGAATGGGGCATGCACTTTTCCCGGGAGACCGAGATCCGCGTGGTCGACAGCACTGCGGACTATCGTTGGATGGTCCTTCCCATGCAGCCACCGCAGACCCTGGGCTGGACGAACGAAGAGCTGATCGAGATCGTCACCGCGGATTCGCTCGTGGGCGCGGACGTGATCCGCTTCGACGCAGCGAAATTGAGCCCCTGAGGATTAAGCCACCGCTCACCCCCCAAGAGCGCTAAACTCTCGCTGCGGAATCGGCGCGCGGCGCGCACGGCCGGAATTGGCCCAGGGGGGCTGCGTCCATGATGACCTTGCCGTTTTTCGGTTTCTTCGTTGCGTTCGCGCTGATCCTCGCGGGCCAGCGCGTTCCCTCCATGCTGGTCTGGGGCCTGTCGCTGCTGGCGCTGCTGACGCTGTTCAAGATGCACGCCACCGATCCGCTCAACCTCGTGCTGTGAGGAGGCCGGCGTGACACCTTCCCTCTCCCGCACCCTCAATGCCCTCGGGCTGTTCGCGGTCTCCGCCGTATTGGCGGCGGCATTCTTCGACCAGATCGTGTTCAACGACCTGCCCTGCCCGCTGTGCCTGCTGCAACGCGCCGGCTTCGTGGGCGCCGGCATCGGCCTCGCCCTCAACGTGAAGTTCGGCCCGCGGCCGAGCCATTATGCCATCATGATTCTCTCGGCCTTCGCCGGCGGCATGGTGTCGGTGCGGCAGACGCTGCTGCACATCATTCCCGGCGAGGGCACCTATGGCGATGCCTTCTTCGGCATCCATTTCTATGCCTGGGCGGCGGCGGTGTTCGGCGTGATCGCCCTCGGCGGCGCGATTCTGCTGCTGTTCGACCGCCAGTTCGCTCCGGAGGCGGTGCCCGGCCGCCCCACCCGCTTCGCCCTCGTCGCGGTGGCGCTCGCAACCGCGATGGCGTTGGCGAACGGGCTGTCGACCGTGCTGGAATGCGGCGGCGGCATGTGTGCTGACAATCCTACCTCCTACCAATTGCTCGATCAGCTGCTGGGAAAATAAGCGGCAGCTTGGCTATGGCGCAGGACTCATCAGCGCTTGTGATGGGTCCTGCATCAAAATTCTCTTTTCCTGGCGTGTGAAATGCCTGAAAAGGCGGCACGCCAGGAAGCCCCATGTCCCCTTCGCCCAT
>NCHM01000194.1 GCA_002257205.1 Rhizobiales bacterium 24-66-13
GCGGGTGACGCTGCGCGTTTCGGCCACGGCCAGGAAAATTTCAAGGGTCGAGAAATCCAAGGCTGCCGCCCGCTTGAACTGATTTTGAGAATGATTTATTAATTATATTCTCATTTGAAGAACGTTCCGTCAACGCGATACCCTCAGCCCCACGATCTGATTGCGGACCCGGCGCCGCCCGCACCGCTCCGCCAGCCCTCAAGAGGCAAATGCCATGACTCAATGGCCCGACCGCCGCATCCTCGACCTTTTCGGCATCGACATCCCGATCCTGCTCGCGCCCATGGCCGGCCCCGGCTCCCCCGAGCTGGCTGTCGCGGTGGGCACGGCGGGAGGCCTCGCCTCCCTGCCCTGCGCCCTCCTCACCCCGGACCAGCTGCGCGCCAATCTCGACGCGATGCGTCCCGGCCTTGCGGGGCGCCCGCTCAACCTGAACTTCTTTTGCCACACCCCGCCGCAGCCGGACCCCCAGGGCGCGCTGCGCTGGCGGGCGCGCCTTGCGCCTTATTATCTGGAACGCGGCCTTGATCCCGAGGTACCGATTCCCGCCGGTGGCCGCGCACCGTTCGATGACGCCTTCTGCTCCATCGTCGAGGCCGAGCGGCCCAAGGTGGTGAGCTTCCATTTCGGCCTGCCCGAAGCCGATCTGCTGGCGCGCGTGAAGGCCACCGGCGCGAAGGTCATCTCCTCCGCCACCTGCGTCGCCGAGGCGGTCTGGCTGGAACAGCACGGATGCGACGCCATCATCGCCATGGGGCTGGAGGCCGGGGGCCATCGCGGGCATTTCTTGAGCGACGACCTGACCCGCCAATCCGGCACCTTCGCCTTGGTGCCGCAGGTGGTGGACGCGGTTTCCGTGCCCGTGATCGCCGCCGGCGCCATCGCCGACGCGCGCGGCATCCTCGCGGCCCTGGCGCTGGGCGCGTCGGCGGTGCAGATCGGCACGGCCTATCTGTTCAGCCCCGAGGCAAACGTGTCGGCGCTGCATCGCGCGGCGCTGGACGCCGCCGACGATCAGAGCACCGCCCTGACCAACCTGTTCACCGGCCGGCCCGCGCGCGGCGTCATGAACAGGATCATGCGGGAAATCGGCCCACTCAGCCCCGATGCGCCAAGCTTTCCGCTGGCCGGCGGCGCGCTCGCGCCGCTGCGCGCGGAGGCCGAGGCGGAAGGGTCGGACGCATTCTCCAATCTGTGGTCCGGCCAGGCCGCGCGCCTCGCCCGGCACCTGCCGGCGGGCGAGCTCACCCGCCGGCTTGCGGCGGAGACCCTGGAAAAGCTCACACGCTGAAGCCGCCACGGGATCGCGCAATCCCGTGGCCCGTCATAACGCGCACGGCCACGCATCGGCCGTGCGGCAGACCCTGTTCAGCGCGCCTTGGGCAGCCGACCGAGGAAGTCGAGGGTCGTCGCGGCGATCTCCTCGCCATAGGTTTCCAGCGCGAAATGGCCCGCATCATAAAGATGCACTTCCGCCTTCGGCAGGATGCTCTTGAAGTATTCGACGCCCTTCATGGTGAAATAGGGATCGTTCTTTCCCCAGACGATCAGCACCGGCGGCTGCGCGGCTTTCAGGAACGCGCCCCAGGCCGGGTATGATGCGACATTGTTCTGATAATCAGTGAAATACTGAAGCTGGATGTCCACATTGCCAGGACGATCCAAACCCGCCTGATCTGACGTCCAGGCGTCCGGCGACAGGCGCTCGGGCCGGGTCGTGCCGTGGGTGTATTCGAACTTGACGCCGTCCGGCGTCAGCAGATCGCGGATCGGCTTTTCGGTCTCGGCCGAGCGGCTCTTCCAGAACGGCGCGAGCTGGGCGACCACATCGGGATTCCAGCCTTCCGCATTGGCGACCGCGTTCTGGATGATCAGCCCGCGCAGGCGGTCCGGGTGCTTGACTGCGAGGCGGATGCCCACCGGGCCGCCGTAATCCTGCACGAACAGGACGTAGGATTGCGCCCCCACTGCGACCGTAAACTTGTCGATGAGATCGGCCACCGCCGCGAACGTGTAAGGGAACACGCCAGTACCCAGCGCCGGGGCAGCGCTATAGCCGAAGCCCGGATAGTCGGGCGCGATCACGCGATACTTAGCGGAAAGCGTGGGAATGAGGTCGCGATACATGTGCGACGAAGAGGGAAAGCCATGCAACAGCAGAAGAACCGGCGCATCCTTCGGCCCGGACTCGCGATAGAAAATCTCGAGCCCGTCAATGGTCACCGTGTTGGACAGGACCGGCTGTCCCGCCTCGGCACGGGCGGCCGTCGGCGCGGCGGCGGCAGGCAAAATCGACATGGCGTTGAGCAAGGTGGAGGCGAGCAGGCCACCGCGCCAGAAGCGAGCGAGGGCCGACGAATGGGAAAGGCGGATAGACGGCATGGGAAAGGTCCGTAACTGTTTATTTACGGTTTTAACGGTGTCGCATAAATTGAAACCTGTCAATTATGATTTTAACAGTTACATCTTTTTTCCGAATGGCGACGCGCGGACATGCGAGAGCGCGCCCGGCGGATTTCCCCGAGCGCGCAAAGGCTCAACCCGCTGAGGGGTGCGACGCGCCGTTCAGTGCGGCAGGCGATCCTTGATCTTGGCGAGGCCGGCGGCCGCGCAGGCTTCGTCCTTTTCGCCCCCCGGCGCGCCGCCGACGCCAATCGCCGCCACGCTCTCCCCATTGGCCATCACGGCCACGCCACCCGCCAGCAAAAGGATATTCGGCAGGCTCGCGAACGCATTGGCATTGGGATTGCCGCGCATTTTCTCGACGAACGCCCCGAGCGTTTCGAACTTGAAGATCGGCCCGAGCGTCGCCACCGTGTAAGCCTTGCGAAAGCTGGTATCCTTCGTGTGCACGGTGCTGTGATCACCCTTGGCGAAGGCGAGTGTTTCACCCGAGGCGTCGACCAATGCGGCCGAGACATCGTAGCCGCTGGCCTCGCAGGCGCGCACGGCCTCTCCCACCGCTTCCAGGGCCAGCGTTAGCGGCACGCGATAGCCGCTCAAATGGACCTGGGCCGTGGCCGGCGAAAGGCTTGCAAAGCCGCACATCAGTGTCAGGGCGCGCACGGCGAAACGCCGGGCCCGAAGGGTCTTCAACATGAAAATCTCCGCGAAAATGAGAGCGACCGGATCCGCGCACGGCACCCGGCGAAGCTTAGATGCCACAGGGGACCGAGCCGGAACGCCATAGGGCGCTTGCGCGAAACCACTTTGCGACTAAATTAATGGTTACAAACGACAGACGTAACCTGTCAAGGCATTTAGAAGGGTTTCTTCGGTGAACGAAATCGAGTCCGGCGATCTGCGGGACGGCATGCCCTTTCTGGGCGGGCGGCTTTGGATTGACTTCGTCAATTCCGCACCCGCCGCTTTCGGCGATTTTCTCGCGACGGAGGAGGGCTGGGCGCGGTGGCGCAGGGCAGCGGGCTTAAGCGCGGATGGCCCGGCGGAATGCGCGCGCGCCTTTCGCGCCCATCTCGGCGCACTGTTTGAAGCCATGCTGGCGCAAAAGGCGCCGCCGGCGGAAGCCCTCGCCGCCGTCAATCGCGAACTGGCGGAGATCGCCTCCCACCGCCAGCTTGAACAGGTCGACGGGGCCCTCAGGATCCGCGACACCCCCGGCGGTCCGATCGGGCCGCTCGGGACCATTGCCCTCGACTTCGCCGATTTCGTCGGCGCGTTCGAGCCCCATCGCATGCGCCATTGCAGCGGGCCGGAATGCACGTTGGTATTTTATGACACCGCCCGCAATGCCACGCGCCGGTGGTGTTCCATGGCGCTGTGCGGCAACCGCCACAAGGTGCGCAATCACCGGGCGCGCCAATCCGGCCTGCGTTGCGACTGACCCGATCTGCCGTAGCGCCCGCTAATTCGTCGCGGCGGCGAGGATGGGGCCGCCATTGCGCTCCTGAACCAGCACGGCGGAATTCAGGCCTGCATCCGGCTCCGGCAGGGGAAAGCTCGCGGCGCGGCCCTCCCAAGCGCCGAGACGCACCAGCTCCTGGACCACATGGGCATGGGCCAGCGTGTGCCCGCCATTCTCGCCGCGCCGAACCGGAACCTCGCGCGTCAGCGGATCATAAAGCACCAGCCACACGTCCGCCCCCTCCCCGCGCGCCGATCCCGACCCGATCACGACCCGCCCGCCGCGCAAGGTGAGCGACGGCGCGCCGCTCGGCCGCCGCATACGGGCAATCAGGGCATTCACCTCCGCAAGATCATAGCCCACCGTGCTCGCCTGTCCGTTGATCACCATCTGGGGGGTGAACGGGCCGGGCTGGCCGAGCTTGGGCTCATAGATTTCCTGGCGGCGGGTGAATTGCGGTTTGCCGAACACATCCTTCCAGCCGAGATAATCCCAATAGGTCACGCTGAAACTCAGCGCGAGGACATCGGGGCGGCGGGTCAGTTCAATCAGGTTGGCATTGGCTGGCGGGCAGGAAGAACAGCCCTGGCTGGTGAACAGCTCGACGACCACCGGCTGCTCCGCGGCGCGTGCGACAACCGGCACGGCGGCCGTCGCGAAGGTGAGCAGGAGACCGGTGGAGAAGAGGAAAATCGGCTTCACGGGGCACCCTCTGCGGATCGCCTCCGCCGACGGCGGAGAACGGACGTCCGAGAGGATTTCGCCGCAGCGGCGGGCATCGTTACCCGCTCTCACGCCTTTGTGTCGGCGGCGGCGCGCGGCAAGAAGCGCGGTAGCGAGGAGCGCGGCGGGAAAGAAGCCTGATCTTTCCGCCGCTCTCCTTGAGCGCCGCTGGCCGAACAACGCTCAGGCGGGCGTGGCCGGATAATTCTGCGGGTACAGGGCGCGCAGGGCGACTTCGTCCATCTCCTGCTTGAACGTCAAGGTGCTGCCCACCGCGCGCGCTCGCGCCGCCGCCGGACGTGCCTCCACCATCTCGAACCAGCGCTTGAGATGGGGGAAGGCGCCGAGGGGATCCTCGTCCACGCCCAGCGCGAACGAGGCCCGGGTCAGCCAACCCCAGGCCGACATGTCCACGATGCTGATCTCGTCGCCCACAAAGAACGTCCGCCCGGACGCGAGGCGCTCGTCCAGCAGGCGGTAATGGCGCTCCACTTCGCGGCGATAGCGGTTGATCGCATAGGGCAGCTTTTCCGGCGCGGCGCGCTGGAAATGCACCGACTGGCCGGAATAGGGACCGACCCCCGTCGCGACGAACATAAGCCAGGACAACAGGTCGCCACGGTCATGCGGGCGGCCGAGGAAGCGGTCGGTCTTCTGCGCGAGATAAAGCAGGATCGCGGTGGAATCGAACACCGCCGTCGGCCCGCCCACTCCATCGGTATCGACGATCGCCGGAAGCTTGGCGTTGGGGTTGATAGCGCGGAAGGCGGGAAGGTGCTGCTCGCCCTTGCGGGTGTCCACCGGGACCACCTCATAAGCGAGCCCGGCTTCCTCGAGGAACAGGGCCACCTTGTAGGGATTGGGCGTGGGGTGGAAATAGAATTTGATCATCTAGGCTCCGTGGGCGGGGAGGAAACAGGAAAAGCATACGCCTTCAGAAGGCGCGATGGGTGGAAACGGCGGCTTCCAGATCCGCCTTGATGGTGCGGAAGCGCTCGTCGACCGCTTCCGGCTCCTCGCGGTTCTTGGTCATCATGGCAAGACGTGCCGCGCCGCCGCGGATCACCTCGCGCGCATTGCTCTCTAGTCCCTCGATCAGCCCGTCGGCCACCGCTTCAGGGGTTTCGCGCACGAAGCCGAGATCCGGGCCGGCCTTGTTGGTGGCCAGCATCGGGGTATCGGTGGCAGTGGGATAGAGCGTCATCACATGCACGCCCTCGCCGATCAGCTCGCGACGCAGCGCCTCGCCGAACCGGCCGAGCCCCGCCTTGGCGGCGGCATAGGTGCCATAGAACGGCCCGCCCACCAGCCCGAAGCCGGAGGAGACATTGACGATGGCGGCATCCCCGCTCGCCCGCAGCAAGGGCAGCGCGGCGCGCGACAGCAGGATCGGCGCCAGCAGATTGAGGTCGAGCATGGCCTCGATTTCCGCTTCCGGGATTTGCTCCAGACGCCCGGCGCGCACGTTGCCGGCATTGTTCACGAGAATATCGAGCCGGCCGCCGAACGCGGCGGAGGCGGCGGCGACCACGGCGGCCCGGTCGGCGGCAACCGTCACGTCGCAGACCTGAACCTGCGCCGAACCGCCGGCCGCGCGCACCAGAGCCGCGGTTTCCTCAAGCGGCGCAACGCGCCGTCCGGCCAGCAGCAGGCGCGCGCCCTTGCGGGCAAAGGCAAGCGCGGCCGCGCGACCGATGCCGCTGCCCGCGCCGGTGAGCAAGACTGTCTTTTCCTCAAGCTTCATTGTTCTTCTCCTTGGATAGGGGCGCCGAACTCGCGGCGATGCTTGCGGCGGTCTGCCCGAACAGGAGGCTCTTGCCGGCCTCGGTCACGGCCGGACGGCTCGAAAACGGCGTGCCCTTGGCATAGGCAGCCACCGTCGCCGGGCGGGCCGCGACGTCCGCGAACCAGCGCTTCAGATGGGGAAAGGCATCGAGGTCCTGCTGCTGGCGGCGCCAGGGCACGACCCAGGGATAGATCGCCATGTCGGCGATGGAATACTCCGCCCCGGCAACGAACGGCACGAGCGCCAGGCGCCGGTCGAGCACGCCATAGAGGCGGTTGGTTTCCTTGACGTAGCGCTCCATCGCATAGGCGATGCGTTCGGGTGCATATTGCACGAAATGATGGTTCTGCCCGGCCATGGGGCCGAGGCCGCCCATCTGCCAGAACAGCCATTCCAGCACCGTCTTGCGGCCGCGCACGTCCGAGGGCAGGAAGCGCCCGGTTTTCTCGGCGAGATAGACCAGGATGGCGCCGGATTCGAACACGCTGATGGGCGCCCCTCCGTCGGCGGGATCGGGATCGGTGATCGCCGGCATGCGGTTGTTCGGGGAGATGGCGAGAAAATCTGGCTTGAACTGGTCGCCGGCGCTGATGTCGATAGGATGGATGACGTAATCGAGCCCCAATTCCTCCAGCAGCATCGTCACCTTGTGGCCGTTGGGGGTGGGCCAGTAGAACAGGTCGATCATGCGCGTTCTCCCTGCGCGGCACCGGGCCGTGGCGTCGGCGCCCG
>NCHM01000195.1 GCA_002257205.1 Rhizobiales bacterium 24-66-13
GAGCGCGTCTGTCCCGGTCGCGGCGGTGACGCTGGTGGCACCGTAGAGCGACCTGAAGAGAGCGTCGGTCTGGGTGCCGGCGCGCGCGTCCGTAAACTGTTGGTTGGTGGCGAGCTGGAACGCATTCGCGTCGAGGAAGCTGGAATTGTCGACGACGTCGTAAGTAATCGCGACCATGGATCGTGTGCTCCCCCGCACCCCGAAAAACCGCAGTCACCTTAAGCTTGGACCTACCGCGATGGAACCGGAGTTCCGGCCATACGCACCAATTTTACCACACCATCGCACCGCAGCAACAGTTTGAGCGGAAACCGATGTTGATGCGAGGTGAGCCGAGAACAGGCGCGATGAGCGACAAATGCGGGCTCAGTGCGCGCGGGAAATGCAGAAATCCACGGCTTCCATCAAGGCGTCCTTGGCCCCGCCCGGCGGGAACAAGGCGAGCGCGTCCTTGGCGATGGCGCCATAATGACGCGCCCGCTCGATGGTATCCACCAGCGCGCGATGTTTGGTGAGCAGGTGGATGGCCTGTTCGAGCTGGGCATCGTCGCACGCGCTCTGCTCCAGGCTGCGCTGCCAGAAGGCGCGCTCCTGCGCATCGCCCCGGCGGAAGGCGAGCACCACCGGCAGGGTGATCTTGCCCTCGCGGAAATCGTCGCCGACATTCTTGCCGAGCTTGGCTTGGCTGCCGCCATAATCCAGCGCGTCGTCCACCAGCTGGAACGCGATGCCGAGATTCATGCCGTAGGAGCGGCAGGCGCCCTGTTCCGCCTTCGGGCGCGCGCCCAGCACCGCGCCGACCTCGCATGCGGCGGCGAACAATTCCGCCGTCTTGCCGCGGATCACGGCGAGATAATCATCTTCCGAGGTCTCGGTGTTCTTGGCGGCGGCGAGCTGCATCACCTCGCCCTCGGCGATCACGCAGGCGGCATTCGAGAGGATGTCGAGGCATTGCAGCGAGCCCACCTCCACCATCATCTTGAACGCCTGGCCGAGCAGGAAGTCGCCCACCAGCACGCTCGCCTCATTGCCCCAGAGCTTGCGGGCGGCGAGCTTGCCGCGCCGCATGTCGCTCTCGTCCACCACGTCGTCATGCAACAAAGTGGCGGTGTGCATGAACTCCACCGAGGCGGCGAGCTTCACATGGCCTTCGCCGCGATAGCCGCTGAGCGCGGCGCAGGCGAGGGTCAGCATGGGGCGCAGCCGTTTCCCGCCGCCTGAGATCAGGTGGTTCGCGACCTCGGGGATCATCGCCACATCCGAGCCGGTGCGGGCCAGAATGGTGGCGTTCACGCGCTCCATGTCCCCCTTCACCAGGCGGACGAGGGCCTCGATGGATGGGTCGGTCGGCTCGAACGGAAGGACGACGGCCAAGAAACGCTCCCGCTTGTCATTCTGTGGGCGGCACCATAGGGATGGCGACGGGTGCCGTGCAAGCGTGAGGCGTACCCGGAACGCCGCCGCGGCGCAAATCCGACGGAGAATTGATGCGCGATCTGGTGCGGACCAATGATCTGGTGCTGATTTCCGCCATCGAGGCGCTGCTGACCGCCGCCGATATCGGCCATATGGTCGCGGACAGCTATGTGAGCGCGCTGGAAGGCTCCATCGGCGTCATTCCCCGCCGGGTCCTGGTGCTGGACGAGGACCTCGCGCAGGGACGCCGATTGCTGACCGAGGCGGGGCTCGGCGACGTGCTGTGCGATTAGCGCGTTTGCGCGCGAAGCGGATCCCGGTCTTATGAAGAAAACGCGCCTGGACAATGAGATAGGGCCTTTTCCCGTTTCCCTGAACCGGGGACGCGCCCTAGGCTTCGCCGCATGAGCCCCGAGCATTTGCCATCCGCTGTGACACAGGACCGCGTGCTGGGCGGGCGGCTGGTGCTGTGCCAGCCGGAAAAGGGCCATCGCGTGGGCCATGATGCCATTCTGCTCGCCGCCGCCGCGCCGCGCACCGCCCGCCGCCTCGCCGATTTCGGCGCCGGGGTGGGCAGCGCGGGGCTCGCCGCCTTGCTGCATTTGCCGCAGGCCGAGGCGGTGCTGATCGAGATCGACCCGGCGCTCGCCGATCTTGCTGGGCGGAACGTTGTGGCCAACGGGTTTTCCGAGCGCTGCGGCGTGGTGTGCGCCGATGTGCTGGCCCTCGCGCGGCCCGGCGGGCCGCCGCGTCCCGCCGCCGAAAACCTCGACCTGGTGCTGGCGAACCCGCCCTTCAATGTCACGCAGGCCCACCAGACCTCCCCCGATGCGGGCCGCGCGCGCGCCCATATGGCCGATGCCGAAACGCTGAGGGACTGGGCCACCGCCGCCTATCGCTGCCTCGCGCCGGGCGGCACGCTCGCCATGATTCTGCGGCCGGAGGATCTTTCCGCCCTGCTTGCGGCGCTGGAGGGCCGGTTCGGCGCCGTGCGGCTGCTGCCGGTTCATCCCCGGCCGGAGGCTCCGGCGGTGCGGCTGATCGCCCGCGCCATCAAGGGGCGCCGCACCGCCCCGGCGATCCTGCCCGGCCTGATTCTGGCCGAGGCCGGTGGCGCGCCGGGCGCCCGCGCCCAGGCGATCCTGAGCGACGGCGCGGCGCTCGACATGGGATAGGCGTGCGGGGGCGAGGCCGTTCACCGGCTGGCTTTGCGGCAACAAGGGCGATTGCCCTTGCCGTTGCGACCGCGCACCATGAATTCACCGGAATGTGCCCCGACACAGGTGTTCATGGACGATTCCTTCCTCGCCTCCCTGCAAAGCGGCTTTCGCCGCCTTCTGCCCGCCCGCTGGCGCAATGACCTGACGACGGTGCCGGTGGTCCGCCTTTCCGGCACCATCGGCATGAGCGCGCCGTTCCAGCAGAGCCTGACGCTCGCCGGCGTCGCCAAGACGCTGGACCGCGCGTTCGCGGTGAAGAAGGCGCCCGCGGTGGCGCTCATCATCAATTCGCCGGGCGGCGCGCCGGTTCAGTCCCACCTCATCCACAAGCGCATCCGCGCCTTGGCCGAGGAGAAGGAGAAGCATGTCTTCGCCTTCGTGGAGGATGTGGCGGCCTCCGGTGGCTATATGATCGCCTGCGCGGCGGACGAGATCTTCGTCGATCCCTCTTCCGTGGTCGGCTCCATCGGCGTCATCTCCGCCGGCTTCGGCTTCGACAAGCTGATCGAGCGCTTCGGCATCGAGCGGCGCGTCCACACCGCCGGCACCCGCAAGATGATGCTCGACCCGTTCCAGCCCGAGCGGGAAGAGGATGTGGAGCGGCTGAAGGCCTTGCAGCGCGAGATTCACCAGATGTTCGCCGACCTCGTGCGCCGCCGGCGCGGCCCGGTGCTGTCGGGCGAGGACGAGATGTTGTTTTCCGGCGAGTTCTGGGCCGGCGCGCAGGCGCTTTCGCTCGGGCTCGCGGACGGCATCGGCGATCTGCGGGAGATTCTCCAGGCGCGCTACGGGCTCAAGGTCCGCACGCCGCTGATCACGGCGCCGGGCGGCTGGCTCGGCCGGCGCGTGCCGGGCGTGGGCAGCGCGCTGCCCTCCGCGGCCGCCGCCGGCGCCGGGCTCGCACAGGGCCTCGCGGGCGTTGCCGAGGAACGGGCCCTGTGGGCGCGCTACGGGTTGTGATCGTCAAGCAAGGGGAAAGGCCATGCCTGCGTTTCTGATCGTCATGCTGGGCGCCGTGGGCGCGGTGGCCGCCGCGCGGTTCCTGGCGCGCGAGGGGCGCCGCGTCAGCGAAACCATGGATGCCCATCGCGCGACCGGCGGCCAGACGTCCGCCGCCGGGCCGGTGGATCAGGAAAAGGTCCAGGTGCTGGTGCGTGATCCCAAGACCGGCACCTATCGTCCTCGCCAAGGCTAAGGCGGATCGACATTCCGCGGCGGGGTGGATGGCCGAGGCGCCGGACGGCAGGTGAGCGCCATGGTCTTTCCTTCACCGGTCGTCGTCTTTTACCCACCATGGCCGGGCGCGTCCCGGCCATTTACGCCGGGCCGAACCTGCGGGCCTTGAAGAACCGGTGCCAGCGGTGCCGCGGGGATCCCCGGGACACGCCCTCAAATGACGGGGATACACCGCTACCGACAATGACCGACTCCGACGCCGACGCCACGCGTGGACATGCTGATCGTCTGTTCGGGGTAGAGGTCCATGTGCGGCGCGCCTTCCCTCACTCGTAAGACGGTCCTCGTGATTGTTGCGCGCCGTCGATTGCTGTAAGCTAACGCTGTCGCGAAAAATGACAGCCTGTCCGCAGGCCGTCGCATGCATCCTGGCAAGCGTCTCGCGCGGCCAGGCCAGCGTCTCCCAAACCAACCGCCTGACCAAAAGGCCATCGCTGCGATCAGAGCCCTTGGGTGCTGCTGGCAAGCGACGGCAGGAGCGCGACCATGCTTAACCCCATAACGATCATCGGCGCCGGCCTCGGCGGCCTGACCCTCGCCCGTGTTCTGCATCTCCACGGCATCCCGGCGACAATCTACGAAGCTGAGGTCTCTGCGAGCGCAAGAACGCAGGGAGGATTGCTCGATATCCACGAGCACAACGGCCAGATCGCCCTCAAGGCCGCAGGACTTTTCGAGACCTTCCTCGGCCTCGTTCGACCCGGCGAAGACGCCAAGCGGATCGTCGACAAGGACGGCCATATCCTCTTCGACAAGCCTGGGAGCCATGGAGGGGATCGTCCCGAAATCGACCGGGGCGATCTGCGTCAGATGCTAATCGACGCCCTTCCGCCTCAAGCGATCAAATGGGGTCACAAGGTCATCGCCATCGAGCCACGCGGAGAAGGGCGGCACGAAATCATTTTCGCCAACGGTTCCGCAGCCGTATCGGACCTGCTCGTGGGCGCCGACGGCGCTTGGTCGAAGGTCCGCCCGCTACTTTCGGACGCGACGCCCGGCTACACAGGCACCTCGTTCATCGAGACGACCGTGTTCGATGGCGATACGCGCCTCAAGGCCAGCGCCGACGCGATCGGCGACGGCACTCTGATGGCCGTCACGCAAGGCAAAGGCGTCCTCTCGCACCGCTATGCCGATGGAACGCTTGGTTCCTACGTCGCCCTGAACAGGCCGGAGGCTTGGTTCGCAACCCTGGACTTCGCCGATGCAAGAGCCGGTCTTGCCCATGTCGCCGAACAGTTCGCGGGTTGGGCGCCTCAACTGACCGCCCTGATTACGGAGAGCGACACAACCCCCATTCTGCGCCCCATCTATGCGCTTCCCGTCGGTCATAGCTGGAAGCGCACGCCTGGCCTGACCCTGGTGGGCGACGCGGCGCATCTGATGTCCCCCTTCGCGGGGGAGGGGGCCAATCTCGCCTTGCTTGACGGCGCTGAGCTCGCCCAAGCGATCATCGCCACGCCGGATGACATCGACGCCGCGCTCGCAGCGTACGAGAGCAAGCTGTTTCCCCGAAGCGCGGATGTCGCCGATGAGACCGCCCGCAACCACGAGCGGTTCTTCGGCGTCGATGCGCCTCACAGTGTGGTTGCTCTCTTCAATCGCGGTCAGGTAGAGGGCGTCGGCGCTCCTAAGCCGCCGGCTTCGTGATGACGATCTTGAATGTCCGCGACGGTTCGAAGTCCGCCGTAACGCCCGACGGCAAGCAGACCTTCAGATCGCCGCCGCCAGGAATTGTCGGCTTTGGGGAATACACGCCCGTGCATGACGAGGATCTGCTGCAACGGCGTCAAGCCATGAAGGTCGATCGGTCCCAGGCTGACTCCGCCAGGGGGCGAGGCGTGCGGAGGACGGAAATGCGCGGAAACGTTTCTTCCCCAACGTTACAGGGAATTCACTGAACCCAAGGTCACGTGCCGCTTATCCTTGGCGCCAGTCGGGCTTAGGGCCGCGTGGCGGATCGGTGATGCTTCAGAAATCGGAACAGGCGGGGGTGTTCGCGCCCCCTGCCGGGAAACGGCGCGGGCGGCGCGCCTGGTGGATCGCCGGGGCGGTCGCGGTGCTGGCGGGGGCGGGCGGCTATTATGCCTACGGCCTTTCCGGCGCGACTGCGACGCCGGGCCTCGCCACGGTGCCGGTGGTGCGCGGCGACATCCAGCAGACGGTGACCGCGCTCGGCACCATCAAGCCCAAGACCTATGTGGACGTGGGCACCCAGGTGTCGGGCCAGTTGCGCAAGGTCCTGGTGGCCATCGGCGACGGCGTGCAGAAGGGGCAATTGGTCGCGCAGATCGACCCCACCGTCTACCAGACCAAGGTGATCGGCGATCAGGCGCAGCTCGACAATCTGAAGGCGCAGCTCGCCCAGCAGCGGGCCCAGCTGGACCTCGACAAATTGCGCGACGACCGTGCCACGCGCCTGCTCGCCAGCAAGGCCGGCAGCCAGGATACGGCGGATGCCGCCGCTGCCACAGTGCGCATCGGCGAAGCCAAGATCGCGGCGCTGCAAGCCCAGATCAAGCAGACCCAGGCCACCCTGGACGGAGACCTTGCCAATCTCGGCTACACCAAGATCTTCGCGCCCATCACTGGCACCGTGGTTTCAATCACCTCGGTGGAAGGCCAGACGCTGAATGCCAACCAGACCGCCCCCATCATCCTGCGCGTCGCCGATCTCGACACCATGCAGGTGTGGGCGCAGGTGGCCGAGGCCGATATTCCCAAGGTGAAGGTCGGCATGGAGGTGTATTTCACCACGCTCGGCATGCCGGACCGGCGCTTCACGGCGAAAGTGGTGCAGGTGCTGCCCACGCCCGACACGGTGAACGACGTGGTGCTCTACAACGTGCTGATCGACGTGCCGAACCCCGAGCGGCTGCTGATGACCTCCATGAGCGCGCAGGTGTTCTTCATGCTCGGCGGTGCGAAGGATGCGCTGCTGGTGCCGCCGAGCGCGGTGCGCCCGCTCGCCCGCGGCGGCAGCAAGCGCGAGGCGCGCAACGAAGCCACCGTCCGCGTGCTGGTGAATGGCGAGGTGCAGACCCGCGCCGTGAAGACCGGCCTCTCCAGCCGCACCCAGGTGCAGATCACCGAAGGGCTGAAGGAGGGCGAACTTGTCGTCACCTCGGCCGATCCCTCGGCGCAGCGCGTGACGCGCGGCCCCGGCATGCCCCCGCCGCCGTTTTGAGCATCGAGGCGCGCGCCGGCGCTCCGGCAGGATCCCT
>NCHM01000196.1 GCA_002257205.1 Rhizobiales bacterium 24-66-13
TGTTCACCAGTGCGCGGGCAGTCGAGCGCGATCTGTCGATGGCCGTGCTCATGGATGTCTCGCTGTCGACCGACGCCTATCTCGGCGGCCATCGGGTGCTGGACGTAGAGAAAGGCGCACTGCTCGCGCTCACTCACGGGCTGACGGCCTGCGGCGACGAGCATGCCATCTACACCTTCACCTCCCGCAAGCGGACGAACGTGACCGTCGCGACGGTCAAGCGGTTCGAAGAGGAGCTGAATCCCGTCGTCATCCGGCGCATCGAGGCGCTGAAGCCCGGTCAATACACCCGCATGGGCGCCGCGGTGCGCCATGTAACGAAGGCGCTGGGCGAACGCCCGCACCGGCACCGCCTGCTGCTACTGCTGACCGACGGCAAGCCGAACGATATCGACCACTATGAGGGTCGCTACGGCATCGAGGACACGCGCGTCGCCATCCGCGAGGCGCGCAAGGCCGGCATCCGCGTGTTCGGCGTAACCGTGGACGAGGAGGCACGGGATTATTTCCCCTATATCTTCGGCAGGGGTGCCTATGCAATCTTTCCCGATGTCGAGCGCCTGCCGACGGCCTTGCCAGCTATCTACCGACAGATCGTGCGATAAGCCCACCGGACAGCTGGGCAAGCGCAAACAGCATGAACGCGCTCGACCAGCAGCGCCGCGGCGTCCTCCGCGAGGAGGGGCGAGGCGACTCGCAGAGCCGCGCCAATGTTCACGTCGATCAGCGCGACGACACACAGGCCGACGCTGGCGCGGGAGCCGATGCCACGCGTCATTGCAAACCGCGCCATCACCGCCATCGTCATAGTGCCAATGGCGCCGGCGGTGAGGGCGTGGAGAGCCGCACCAAGCGGCATCATGGCGAGAGGTTGGGCGGTGAGGCCGGCGAGCAGGGTGACAAGAGCCAGCCCCTACTCAGCGAGACGTATGGCGTGCAGCAATACGGCAAGGATGATCAACGCGACACTCACCGGATGATGGGGAGCCGCGATCCACGCCATCAGTTGGCCGACGCCACGAACAGCACGTAGATGTCGAAGTGACTGGACGAGCGGACCGCCGCCGTCATTGCGCCAGAGCAAAGAGGGTGGCCCCGACACCCGATAACGTTCGTCTTGGCAAATGAAGGGCACGATGATGCCCGTTTCCAGCGATATACTGATCGACGAGTTGATGGTGATTTATAAATTGACCATTCCGGTCTTCATCCGACACAAGATGATGTGCATCGGCTGTCCGTTCTGGCAAATCCATGATGTTCGGGACGCATGCCTGGAGCATGGCATTCCGCTCGAGGATTTCCTTGCCGATCTCGAGGCGGCCATCGCTCCGCAGGAATGCGCGACGTGATACGGGCAACGAACCATCCATTGAGGGGCCATCCATCGCCTTCGGGGGCGCCGCCCGGCGGCGTGGAGATCGATGCGGGAATCCTGGCTCGGGCATTCGACATCGGGGCCGATCAGATCCTCGGCCTGCTAGAGGAAAAAGCCATCACCAGCCGGCTCGATCGCGGCGTCGATGAGGATGTGGGTACCTGGCGGCTGGTCTTCTTCCATCGCAATGCACGCCTGACCGTCATCATGGATAAGGCGGGCGTGGTGCTACGTCAGTCACTGGTCGATTTCGGCGACATGCCGCTGCCGCGGTCCATGCACCGGCCGTGAGCCGTCGTTATGCGTCCTGTCGGCGCGCTGGCGATGTAAGCGCGTCTTTCATGCCGTTCCAGCGGGTCATGCGCGATCCCGGATCGACGCCTAGCCATGTCAGCGCGCGGGCGACAATCTCACGGACGACATCGTCCAGCGATTCCAGCCGGGCGTAGAATGGGGGTACCGGCGGCGCGATGACGGCGTTCATCCGCGCCAGCCTTAGCATGGAGGCCAGATGGATTTCGTGGAGCGGCGCCTCACGCGGCAGCAGCACCAGCTTGCGGCGCTCCTTGAGCGTCACGTCCGCCGCCCGCGTCAGCAGGTTGTCACCGAGTCCGTGCGCGATGGCGGAGAGGGTGCGCATAGAGCACGGCGCCACCAGCATTCCGTCGACCTGGAAGGATCCGCTCGCAATGGGTGCGGCGATGTCGGCGACGTCGTGCGTGCAGCTGGCGCTCATTCGCATGAGCTCGAGGGCGTCGGGGCCAAGCTCGTGTTCCATGGTCACCGCCGCGCTCCGCGACACCACGAGATGGGTTTCCACTCCTGCCTGCCCCAACTGGTGCAGGGCTTCCGCCGCCAGCACGGAGCCGGAGGCCCCGGTGACGCCGACGATGATCCTCATGATGCTTTCCTTGTCACTCGGGAGAATGGGAAAAGTTCGTCCCAGCGCGCGGCGACCCGGCGCGTGACGGTGGCATCCATGCCGAGCGTCACGCCCCAGTCCCGGTCGGTTTCGGTACCGATCTTGGTGGTGGCGTCGATGCCCAGCTTTCCGCCGAGACCGGCAAGCGGCGAGGCAAAGTCGAGCGGGTCGATGGGCGTCCGCTCGATCGTCATCAGATCGCGCGAGGGATCGCTGCGGGTGGCGACGGCCCACATGACGTCGCTCCACGAGTGGACGTCGATGTCGGCGTCCACGACGATCAGCATCTTGGTCATGACGAATTGAGGCAGCACGGACCACAACCCCATCATCACGCGGCGTGCCTGCCCCGGGTAACGCTTATCGATCGACAGGACGGCGACCCGGTAGGAACAGGCTTCCGGCGGAAGCCACAAATCGCGGATTTCCGGGAGGCGCTGGCGCAGCAGCGGTTTGAATAGCTCCGTCATGGCCTCGGCGATCACCGACGGCTCGTCCGGCGCGCGGCCGGTAAAGGTTGTTAGGTAGGACGCGTCCTGGCGCACCCGCATATGGGTAAGGCGGAATATCGGAAACGGCTCCGGCGCATTGTAATATCCGGTATGGTCGCCGAACGGTCCCTCCTGTGCGGTTTCGGTCGGCGACACCGTGCCTTCCAGCACGATCTCCGCACTGGAAGGTACGTGGAGCGGTATCGAGCGACAGGCCATGAGATCGGGCCGGCGGCCGGCGATGATGCCGGCCAGAGCGAGTTCCGTCACCTTTTCCGGCGCCGGCATCACCGCCGCTAGCAGGGTCGCCGGGTCGGCACCGATCACGACGGCGACGGGCATGTCCGCGTCCATCCGTGCCCATTCACGATGATGCGCCGCGCCGCCGCGCATGGGCAGCCAGCGCATGATCGCGCGATCCCGGCTAAGCACCTGCATGCGGTAGATGCCAAGGTTGTAGGAAGCTGGATCGTCCACGCCGGGTGGTCGGGTGATGACGACCGGCCAGGTGATGAGCGGGCCGGCATCGCCCGGCCAGCAGGTCTGGACCGGAAGCTGGGTCAGATCGGCGTCAGCGTCCATGCAGGCCATGGTGTCCCGCACGATGCGATGGCGCGAGCGCAGCACCGCCTGCGCGGCCGGCAACATTGCGCGGGCCTCGCTCATCGATGCGGGCGCGCGCGGGGATGTCATCCATGCCAGCATCTCCCCCAATGCCGGCAATCCCGCGCCATCCGTTCCCAGCCCGGCGGCCACCCGCTCGCGCGTGCCGAACAGGTTGGCGATCACCGGCAGGCTGGCGTCGATGCCATTCACCTGGGGACGAGCGAAATGCAGGACCGGCCCGCCGCCGGCAATGACGTGGCGATGGATTTCGGTGACTTCAAGCGCCATGTCGACCGGCGCCGCCACCCGTGCGACCTCGTTCCTCCCTTCCAGATGATGCAGGAAAGCTCGCAGATCGGGAAAGCACGGCAGGAGGCGCTGATGCATGCACTAGGCTCCAGTTTTGCGCACCCTGCCATTCGGATTTCGGGGCTTCTTTGCGCCACGACAAACACCGCCGCCGCCATCGGGCCTAAACACCTCGCGGGAGGAAGCGGCATGACCGAACGCGAAAAGGGAGAATTGCCCGGCTTTGTCCGCGCGCTCACGGCACCGTCCCGGCTGTTGCCGTTGGGGCTGGTCCTGACCCTCGCGCTGCGAGGGCTAGCAAAGCGGCGGCCGGCATTGTTCGACAGGCTCGGCGAGCATGCACGCCGCTCCTTCGTGATCGAGCCGAGCGACATGGCCTTCGCCTTCGTCATGGTGCCGGACGGGGCCCACGCCGAGGTCCGCACCGTCGCGCGCGGGCGGGCGGCGGGAGACGTCCATGTGCTGGGGCCCCTGCTGGCGCTGCTCGGCCTGCTCGACGGCACGTTCGACGGCGACGCATTGTTCTTCAACCGGGCCATCACGGTGAGCGGCAGGACGGATGCCCTGCTGGCGCTGCGCAATGCCATCGAGGATGCCGAGCTGCGTCCTTCCGACCTGCTCGGGCTCGAGGGTCGCGCGGGCACGCTCGCGGACGCCTCCATTCTCCGGGTCGTCGGGACGCTACAGCGCCTGACGGGCCTGCAACCGGACGGGATGCCGTCATGACGCTGGAGCTGGTGTGTCCCGCCGGCACGCCGTCGGCGTTGCGGGCGGCGGTCGAGGCCGGGGCCGACGCTGTCTATTGCGGCTTTCGCGACGAGACCAATGCCCGCAATTTTCCTGGCCTGAACTTCTCCGCCGAGGAATTGCACGAGGGGATACGCTTCGCGCACCGGCACGGTGTCAGGGTGCTGGTGGCCATCAATACCTTCATGCGCGCGGGAATCGCCGACGCGGCGGCCGACCCGTGGAAGATCGCCCTGGCGTGCGCGGAGGACGCAGGTGCGGACGCGGTCATACTGGCCGACCTCGCAGTGCTCGATCACGCCGCCACCCACCATCCGGGCCTGAGGCTTCATCTTTCCGTCCAGGCGGCGGCCGCGACCCCGGAGGCGATTGGCTTCTACGCAGAGGCATTCGGCGTCAAACGCGTCGTCCTGCCGCGCGTGCTTTCGGTGGAGGAGATCGCGGTGCTGAACCAGGCGATCGCCGTCGAGACCGAGGCTTTCGTCTTCGGCGGCCTCTGCCCGATGACGGAAGGGCGCTGCGCGCTCTCCTCCTATGCCACGGGACGATCGCCGAACCTTGACGGCGTATGCTCGCCGCCCGAGCACGTGGACTATGCGCAAGCCCCGGAAGGGACGACCGCCCGCCTTGCGGGCTTCGCCATAGATCGTTTCGCGCCGACGCAGCTGGCGGGCTATCCCACCTTGTGCAAGGGGAGTTTCGTGGCGGGAGGCAAGACCTCCCACCTCTTCGAGGATCCGGTCAGCCTGAACGCCGCCGGCCTCGTCGCGCGGCTGGCGAAAGCGGGCGTCACCGCTCTCAAGATCGAAGGACGCCAGCGCGGCAAGGGCTATGTCGCCGAGGTGGTTCGCACCTTCCGCGCCGTTGTCGAGGCCGTCGAGACGGGGCGCGATCCGGTCGAGGCGGAACGCCGGCTTTCCAGCCTGGTCGAAGGCGGCCGCCAGACCTCCGGCGCCTACCGTAAGCAATGGAGATGAGCGGCATGAATAGGATCGGCCTTACCCTCGGCCCCCTGCTGTTCAACTGGAGTGCCGAGCGCCTGCGTGGTTTCTATGAGGGCGTGGCTCGGCATTCGGCGTTCGACCGCGTCCATCTCGGCGAGGTAGTATGCGGAAAGCGGATGCCGTTTTCCGATCGGGTCTGGCCGGAACTGATTGGGATGCTCGAAGACGCGGGCAAGGAGGTGGTCCTCTCCACCCTGGCATTGCCGGCGACGCCGCGCGAGCGGCGGTCCGTGCTCGAAATCTGCCGGGACGGGCATCTGGTCGAGATCAATGACCTGACGGGGTTGCCGGTGCGGACCGGGCTGCCCTTCGTGGTCGGCCCGCTGGTGAATGTCTATAGCGAGGGGGCCGCACGATTCCTGGCGGCGCGGGGGGCGCAGACCATCTGCATGCCGGTCGAACTCTCGCTTGCCTCCATCGGGGCCATCGCGGCCGCGTGTCGTGACGTCGAGATCGAGGTGTTCGCGTTCGGCCGGCTTCCTCTCGCCCTGTCGAGCCGCTGCTACCATGCCCGCCTCCACGGGCTGCACAAGGATTCCTGCCAATTCGTCTGCGAACGGGATCCGGACGGAATCGACGTGGAGACGCTGGAGGGACAGCCTTTTCTCGCGGCGAACGGCATCCAGACACTCTCCCACGGCGTCCACGCATTCTGCCCGACGCCGGCGGAAGCGGCGGCGGCCAGGATACGACGCCTACGCCTGTCCCCACACAGCACGGACATGGTGATCGCCGGCGATATCTATCGTGCCGTACTCGACGGAGTGACGACACCCGCGCAGGCCCTCGCCCGGTTGCGCGAGCTGAGGCTTCCGGGAGAACTCGTCGACGGCTATGCGCGCGGAGCGGCGGGATGCTCCCCGGCAGCCCCCTGAGACGTTGGCTTATTCCGGCCTTTCGACGATGATATAAAGCTTGCGCCAATCCCAGACGACCACCCTCTTGCGGTCGCGGACGACGAGGCTGCGGCCCTCCCGGTATCCCACTGGTCAATCTCGGCACACTTCTCGTCTGGGAGGATCGGGGATGTATGCGTCCCATCCGGGATCAGTTTGGATTCTCATGTGCCGACCGCGCAGCAAGCGTCCGCGCCCAGTTTGTCAGCCGACAAAGATCGCTGTCTAGCATCGCCATTAGGTTGACACTTCCAGCGTGGACAAATGAGGCAGGAAACAATGGGTAGCGAGGATGCAAGAGCCGGTGTCGTCCTGGACTTGCGCGGCATGCCGTGTGCGCTGAGACATGCCGTGATCTTCGAGGAATTCGACGCACTGGAGGCGGGACACGCGTTCCAGATTCTCAATGATCATGACCCCGCGCCGCTCAGAGCCCATTTCGAAAGCCGAGCCCTCACCGGCTATGGATGGGAATATCTCCAAGCCGGTCCCGATATCTGGCGGGTTCGGGTGACGCGCACATGAACACGACCCTCGCGATAGAGAATCGCCGGGCAGCGCTCGGGGCAGGCGATGAACCGGACCCAGCTATCGTACTCCAACATCGGTGAGATAGGCGCGCAGCTCATCCCCGAAGTGCCAGGACGCCCCGTCCTTGCCCTGCAGTTCCGGGGCTTCCTTCCAGCCTGGGTCCACGCCGGTCATGT
>NCHM01000197.1 GCA_002257205.1 Rhizobiales bacterium 24-66-13
CGACTCTCGGTCACCGATCGCTGCGACCTGCGCTGCATCTATTGCATGTCGGAAGACATGACCTTTCTGCCGCGCAACGAATTGCTGACCCTTGAGGAACTGGATCGCCTCGCCTCCGCCTTCATCGCCCGCGGCGTCTCGAAGATCCGCCTCACCGGCGGCGAGCCGCTGGTGCGCAAGGGCGTGCTCGATCTGGTCGCCAACCTCTCCCGCCATCTGACGACCGGACGGCTGAAGGAATTGACACTCACCACCAACGCCAGCCTCCTGGCGCGCCATGCGGATGCGCTGGCCCGCGCCGGCGTGCGCCGGATCAACGTCTCCCTCGACACGCTGGATGCCGCCCGCTTCCGCGCCATCACCCGCCGCGGCACCCTGGGCGTGGTGATGGAGGGGCTGCTGGCGGCGCAGGCGGCCGGGCTCAAGGTGAAGCTGAACGCCGTGGCGCTGAAGGGCAGCACGGAAGCCGAGATCCATGATCTCATCGCTTTTGCCCACGGGCGCGGCATGGACCTGACCCTGATCGAGACCATGCCGCTCGGAGATGTGGGCGAGGACCGGACCGAACAATATCTGCCGCTCAGCGACCTGCGGCGCATCATCGAACAGCGCTGGACGCTGACCGACACCTGCGAGCGCACCGGCGGGCCGGCGCGCTACGCGCGGGTCGGCGAGACCGGGGGACGCATCGGATTCATCACACCGCTCACACATAGCTTCTGCGAGACCTGCAACCGGGTGCGGGTCAGCGCCAAGGGCGTGCTCTACACCTGCCTGGGGCAGGAGGCGCAGGTCGATCTGCGCGCGCCGCTGCGGGCCTCGGAAGGCGACGACGCCCTCCACGCCGCCATCGATGCCGGCATCCGGGGCAAGCCGCGCGGCCACGATTTCGAAATCGCCCGCGATGGCGCACCGGCAACGGCGCGGCACATGTCGGTGCTGGGAGGCTGAGCCATGGTGCGCATCGGCATCCTCACCATCTCCGACCGGGCCAGCCGAGGCGACTATGCCGACCGCGCCGGTCCGGCCATGGAGGAATGGCTCGCCCACGCCATCTCATCACCCTGGAACCCGGTGCGCCGGGTGATCCCCGACGGGGTCGAAAGCGTGCGCGCGGCCCTGGTGCATATGGCGGATGAGGAGCGGCTCGACCTCGTCCTCACTTCCGGCGGTCACGCCCGAGGCGATGCGCCTTGTGTTCGAAAAGGAGCTTCCAGGGTTCGGCGAGGTCATGCGCCGGGCGAGCCTGAAGGAGGTGCCCACAGCCATCCTGTCGCGCCAGACCGCTGGGGTGCGGGGCACGACGCTCATCGTCAACCTGCCGGGCAAGCCCGCCGCCATCGCCACCTGCCTGAGCGCGGTGTTTCCCGCCGTGCCCTATGCCCTTGATCTCATCGGCGCGGGCCGCATCGAGACCCATCCCGCCGTGGTCGCGGCGTTCCGCCCGGGATCAGAGAGCCGTAATGGATGATGTCGCCATCGCCCGTGCGCTGCACGTGATCGCCGTAATCCACGGGATCGGCGGCCTCGCCTTCTTCACGCTGGTGCCATTGCTCCATCGCCGCGTCGAGCAGGGGATGTGGACGCAACCGCAGGCCTCTCTACTGAACACCGGCCTGATCCACGTGGTTTTGCTGGCCGGTGCCGGGCTTAACGGTACTCGGCGCGGTCGCGGGCGCCCACGGGCTATTCTTGCCATGAAAGGGCTTGGCGCATGAAACGGACCGCGCAGGCGCGCCGGGCGTACGAGGGCGCGCCCCTCTGGAGCCGGGGCTTCCGGCCTTTCTTCCTCGCCGGTGGGCTCTGGGCGGTGGCGGCCATCGCCATCTGGCCCCCATTCTTTACTGGCGAGATCACGATTCCCACCGCCTTCTCGCCGCAGGATTGGCACGTCCATGAAATGGTCTACGGCTTCGGTGCCGCCGTCGTCGCCGGCTTCCTGCTCACCGCGGTGCCGAACTGGACCGGACGCCTGCCGGTGGCGGGCCGTCCCCTGATCGCCCTGGCGGCGGTGTGGCTAGCCGGGCGCATCGCGGTGTTTCTCTCGGCGCGGATCGGATGGATCCCGGCCTTCGCCATTGATGCCGGCTTTCTGCTGGTCCTCGGGCTGGTGATCGGGCGCGAGGTGGTGGCAGGGCGCAACTGGCGCAATCTCAAGGTGGCGATCCTTGTGCTGCTGTTGGGTCTCGCCAATGCCATGTTCCATGTGGAAGCGGCGCTGGAGGGGACGGCGGCGGTTTCCGCCCGCGCCGGCGTGGCCCTGATGATTGCGCTGATCCTGCTGGTGGGCGGGCGCGTGGTGCCGAGCTTCACGCACAATTGGCTGGCCAAGCAAGGCGTGACGGCGCGGCCGGTGCCGTTCGGCCCGGTCGATGGCATTTTCCTAGCGCTGTCGGGGGCTGCGCTGGCGCTATGGGTGGCCCAGCCCAATGCCCGCGCCACCGGCACGGCTCTACTGCTGGCCGGCGGCGCGAACCTCTGGCGGCTCTCACGGTGGCAGGGCTGGCGCACCCGATCGAGCGGGATTGTCCTGGTACTCCACGTCGGCTTCCTGTTCGGTGCGGCGGGCTTTCTTGCGGCCGGAGCCCATGCCTTGGCACCAGAAAGCATTCCGCTGGCCTTTGGCATCCATGTCTGGGGCATCGGTGCCATCGGCACCATGACGCTGGCCATCATGACGCGGGCCACGCTGGGGCATACCGGGCACACCTTGCAGGCCTCGCGCGCGACGCTGGCCAGCTACATGCTGATTTCGGTGGCCGTGGGACTGCGCCTCGCCATGATATTCGCGACCACCTGGGCTATTCCCTTGATGTATCTGGCGGGCTCGGCCTGGGTCGCAGCTTTTGTCGTCTTCGTGATGGCCTATGGGCGTTTTCTACTGGGAAAATGAGGCCCACACAAAGGCACGCAACTTAACTGCCGACATGTCCGGGCGGCCCAGCGGCCGCCCGGAAGCTTCAAAACAACGCAAATACCGGGATCCCCAGCGATCCTCTTACGGCATTACCAGACGCTCCGTACGAAACCTTGGGTCCCAAGTACGGAACCCGAGGTCTCCCGCGCCTCATCTGCCCCCGGTTCAGCTGCAGCCGGTGGTGCCGCCGCAGGTGTCGCACTTCAGGCAGGTGCCGTTGCGCACCATGGTGAAGTTCATGCACTCGGGGCAGGCTTCGCCTTCGTTGAGCGAGGTCGACACCGAAATCTCAAGGCTCGGCGCCGCCTCGGGAAGCTCCTCCTCCCGCAGGGCGGGGGAAACCTCCGGCTCGGCCTTGAGGGCGGTCGCCCCCTCGGTGCGGGCCCGCAGCATGGTGACATTGTCGCTGGCCGCGCGCGGCTCGGACGGCGGGGTGGCGAGCAGGCTCACATTCTTGCCGCGCACCAGGCCCTTGGAAACCACGCGCGAGGCGGCCGAGGCCGGCGCCTTGCCCTCGTCCACGCCCTTGCCGAGCGCGTCGAAGCCGGTTTCCGAGGGTTCCACATGGCCGAGGTCGCTGCGGCCGAGATAGGACACCGCCAGTTCGCGGAACACATAGTCCAGGATCGAGGTGGCGTATTTGATGGTGTCGTTGCCCTGCACCGGGCCGGCGGGCTCGAAGCGGGTGAAGGTGAAGGCGTCCACATATTCTTCCAGCGGCACGCCATATTGCAGGCCGAGCGAAATCGCGATGGCGAAATTGTTCAGCAGCGAGCGGAGGGCCGCGCCCTCCTTGTGCATGTCGATGAAGATCTCGCCCAGCGCGCCGTCGTCATATTCGCCGGTGCGCAGATAGAGCTTGTGGCCGCCGACCACCGCCTTCTGGGTATAGCCCTTGCGGCGATCCGGCATCTTCTCGCGCTCGCGCACCCGGTGCTCGACGATGCGCTCGATCACCCGTTCGACGATCTTCTCGCTGACCGTGGTGGTGCGGGCGGCGGCGGGCTGGGCGACCAGCGCCTCGACCGCATCCTCCTCGTCCTCATCGTCCGCCACGAGCTGGGCATTGAGCGGCTGGGAGAGCTTGGAACCGTCGCGATACAGCGCATTGGCCTTCAGCGCGAGGCGCCAGGAGAGCAGATAGGCCTCCTTGCAATCGTCCACCGTGGCGTCGTTCGGCATGTTGATGGTCTTGGAGATGGCGCCCGAGATGAAGGGCTGCGCCGCCGCCATCATGCGGATGTGGCTTTCCACCGAGAGCGAGCGCTTGCCGATGCGCCCGCACGGCGAGGCGCAGTCGAACACCGGCAGGTGCTCGGCCTTCAGGAAGGGCGCGCCCTCCAGGGTCATGGCGCCGCAGATATGCACGTTCGCCACGTCGATGTCGGCCTTGGAGAAGCCGAGATGGGCCAAAAGGTCGAACTTCGCATCGGCGAGCTGGGCCGGGGCGACGCCGAGCGACTTCACCAGGAAGTCCTCGCCGAAGGTCCAGCGGTTGAAGGCGAACTTGATGTCGAACGCGCTCTTCACCGCGGCTTCCGCCTTGGCCAGCGCGGCATCGTCGAAGCCCTTGGCGCGCAGCGTCGTGTGGTTGATGGCCGGGGCCTGGGCCAGCGAGCCGTGGCCCACCGCATAGGCCTCGATCTCGGCGATCTGCGCTTCGCCATAGCCGAGCGCGCGCAGCGCCTCGGGCACGGCGCGGTTGATGATCTTGAAATAGCCGCCGCCGGCCAGCTTCTTGAACTTCACCAAGGCGAAGTCGGGCTCGATGCCGGTGGTGTCGCAATCCATCACCAGGCCGATGGTGCCGGTGGGGGCGATCACCGAGACCTGGGCGTTGCGATAGCCGTTCTCCTCGCCGCCGGCGAGCGCCTTGTCCCACGCGCTCCTGGCATGGGCGGAAAGGCGGGCATCCTTGATCGAGCCGTGGTCGAGCGGCACCGGATTGACCGAGAGATCCTCATAGCCCGAGGCTTCGCCATAGGCCGCGCGGCGGTGATTGCGGATCACCCGCAGCATGGACGTTGCATTGGCGTCATAGGCCGGGAAGGTGCCGAGTTGGCCGGCCATCTCGGCCGAGGTGGCATAGCAGATGCCGGTCATGATGGCGGAGATGGCGCCGCCGATGGCGCGGCCCTCGGCCGAGTCATAGGGGATGCCCGACGACATCAGCAGGCCGCCGATATTGGCATAGCCGAGGCCGAGGGTGCGGTATTCGTAGGAGAGTTCGGCGATGCGGCGCGAGGGGAATTGCGCCATCAGCACCGAGATTTCCAGCACCACGGTCCACAGCCGGACCGCATGCTCGAAGCTTTCCACGTCGAACCCCCACCCGTGCCCTCCCCCGCCCGCGGGGGAGGGTTGGGAGGGGGCACGGAACTGCAGCAGGTTCAGGGAGGCGAGATTGCAGGCCGTGTCGTCCAGGAACATATATTCCGAGCACGGATTGGAGGCGCGGATCTCGCCGCCCGCCGGGCAGGTGTGCCAATCGTTCACGGCGGTGTGGAACTGGATGCCGGGATCGGCGCAATGCCACGCGGCCGAGCCGATCTTCTCCCACAATTCGCGGGCCTTGATGGTCTTTGAGACCTTGCCGTCGGTGCGGCGGATCAGGTTCCAGTCGGCATCGGCTTCCACGGCGCGCAGGAAGTCGTCGGTGACGCGCACCGAATTGTTGGAATTCTGCCCCGCCACCGTCAGATAGGCTTCCCCGTCCCAATCGGTGTCGTAGATGGCCAGATCCAGGTCCTTATAGCCCTGGCGGCCATATTGGATGATGCGGCGGATCGCGGCGTCGGCGACGCAGGCCTTGCGGGCGGCCTTGATCTCGCGCTTCAGGGCCGGGTTCTTCTCCGGATCGAAGCAATCGTCGCCATTACCGTCGCAATTCACGCACGCCTTGAGCACGGCTTTCAGGTGCTTGGCATTGATCTTGGAGCCGGTGACCAGCGCCGCGACCTTCTGCTCTTCCGCGACCTTCCAGTCCACATAGGATTCGATATCGGGATGGTCGGCATCCACCACCACCATCTTGGCGGCGCGGCGCGTGGTGCCGCCCGACTTGATGGCGCCGGCGGCGCGATCGCCGATCTTCAGGAAGCTCATGAGGCCGGACGAGCGCCCGCCGCCGGAGAGCTTCTCGCCCTCGCCGCGCAGGGACGAGAAGTTCGAGCCGGTGCCGGAGCCATACTTGAACAGGCGCGCCTCGCGCACCCACAGATCCATGATGCCGCCGTCGCCGACGAGATCGTCCGCCACCGACTGGATGAAGCAGGCGTGCGGCTGGGGATGCTCATAGGCCGAGGTGGAGGCGGTCAGCTCCCCGCTCTCGTGGTCGACGTAGAAATGGCCCTGCCCCGGACCGTCGATGCCATAGGCCCAATGCAGGCCGGTGTTGAACCATTGCGGGGAATTGGGCGCCACCATCTGCATGGCGAGCATGTAGCGGTGCTCGTCGAAGAACGCCTGGGCGTCGCCTTCCGTGTCGAAATAGCCGCCCTTCCAGCCCCAATAGGTCCAGGTGCCGGCGAGACGGTCGAACACCTGCTTGGCGGAGATTTCGCCGATGGTGCGCTGGTCCTTCGGCAGGCCGGCAAGCGCCGCCTCATCCGCCACCGAGCGCCACAGGAAGGAGGGGACGGCATTCTCCTCCACCTTCTTGAGGCGCGTGGGGACGCCGGCGCGGCGGAAATATTTCTGCGCGAGAATATCGCTCGCGACCTGGGAGAATTGGGCCGGAACTTCGATGCCTTCCTGGCGGAAGACCACCGAACCATCCGGATTGCGGATCTCGCTCACCGTCTCGCGGAACGGAATGGCCGCATAGGGAGACTGTCCATCCGTGGTGTAGCGGCGTTCAACGCGCATGACCGAAGCTCCTCGCCCCCGGGGGGCACATATTAGCTCAAAGGGCGCAACCGGTACGCAACAAAACGGGTACGGCGGCGCGCGCCGTCCCTGGCCGGACTGCTGGATTGGGGAACCGCGACGGTCGGGTCCGGGCCGAAGCCTTGAGGATTTGTCCGCCGCTGAGGTGACTAACGCTAGAGCGAGTCTGCCGATTCCGCAAACACAGATTTGGGGCCAACGAGGCCGTTCGCCTACTAAATATAGTGGACCACAGCCTGTTAATAAAGTCCTAACGCCCTTGCGGGCGTGGCGTTTCCGGGGCGCTCGCCCTGTGGATAGCGGCCCCGGCGCGCGGGCCGTCTTATGCACGTCATCCACAGCCGGCGAACCATATGCGCGCCATTTTTTCGCCGCGGTCAGAAAGCGCTTGCGCCCGCCCGACTCGCCCTTCCCCGCAGGGGTTTCACCCTCCCCCGGAAGGGGGAGGGAGAATGGAGCCCACTAGCCCTGGTAGGTCCTCACCGCCGGGCGAATAATTTTTCCATGTCCTTCAGCGACAGGCTGACGAAGGTCGGCCGGCCGTGATTGCACTCCCCCGCATTAGGGGTCGATTCCATCTCGCGGAGAAGGGCGTTCATCTCCTCCACTTTCAATCGGCGCCCGGCGCGTACGGAACCGTGGCAGGCCATGGTGGCGGCCACGTGCAGCAGGCGACGTTCCAGCGGCAGGGCATCGTCCCATTCCGCCGCATGCTCGGCGAGATCGCGCACGAGGCGCGTCACGTCGCCGTCCTTCAGCAGGGCCGGCACCTCGCGCACCAGCACGGCGCCGGGGCCGAAGCTCTCCACCACCAGCCCGAGGGCGGAAAGATCCTCCGCCCGCTCGGTCAGCCGGTCCGCCTCGGCGGGCTCCAGATCCACCACCACCGGCACCAGCAAGCCCTGGCGGGCGACCCCGTCGCGGGCGAGCGCGGCCTTGAGCTTCTCATAGACGAGCCGCTCATGGGCGGCGTGCTGGTCCACCAGGATCACGCCGTCGCGGGTCTGGGCGACGATATAGGTCTCGTGCAATTGCGCCCGCGCGGCGCCGAGCGGCTTGTCGAGATCCGCCCCATCCATGGGGGTTGCGGCGGGGCGGGCATCGGCGGTCGGCGCGCCCACATCCAGCAGGCCCTGGAGGCCCGGGAGCGGCCCAACGCCCTCCCCGCTTTCGGAAAATCCCTCGTCCCCGAACGGTCGCGCCGGGGAGGTGCGCCAGTCATAAGGTGCGGCGGGCGAGGGGCGCGGCTCGATGAAGCGCGGCGTCCAGGCCGTCCCGGACGCGAGCGCGCCGCCTCCACTGCGCAAAGGCATGGCGTGCGCCTGTTCCTGCGGCCGGGCAAACGCCACCAGCCGGTCGGCCATGCTGCCGGCGGTGCGCGGCGCCCGAAGCGCGAGCGCATCGGAGAGCGTGCGCACGATCAGCGCGCGGATGTTACCGCCGTCGCGAAACCGCACCTCGGTCTTGGCGGGATGGACGTTCACATCCACCTCGCGCGGATCGAGGCGGATGAACAGCGCCAGCAGCGGATGCCGGTCGGACGGCAAAAGGTCCGCATAGGCGCCGCGGATGGCGCCCATCAGCAGCTTGTCGCGCACCGGGCGGCCGTTCACGAACACATATTGGGACAGCGAATTGGCCTTGGAGAAGGTGGGCAGGCCCGCCAGCCCCTCCAGCTCCGCCCCGCCCCGCTCGCCGCGCACGGCAATCACATTGTGCCCCGCCTCCGCCCCCAGCACATCGGCGATGCGTAGCGCCCGGCCGGCATCATCAGCCGTGCGGGCGGGATAGGTGAGCGGGCCGCGCTCCTCGGCGACAATTGTGAAGGCGACATCGGGGCGCGCCAGCGCGAGGCGGCGCACCACATCGAGCGCGGCAGCGCTTTCCGCCCGGTCGGATTTGAGGAATTTCAACCGCGCCGGGGTAGCGAAGAACAGGTCGCGCACCTCCACCCGCGTGCCGCCATTGAGCGCGGCAGGGCGTGGCGGCGCGACGATGCCCCCCTCGACGCGGATTTCATAGGCATGCGGCGCCCCGGCCGGCCGGCTGGTGATGGCAAGCCGCGCCACAGCGCCGATGGAGGGCAGCGCCTCGCCCCGAAAGCCGAGGGTGGAAATGGAAAGCAGATCTTCCGTCGGCAGCTTGGAGGTGGCGTGCCGCTCAATGGCGAGCGACAGTTCGTCCGGCCCCATGCCGCCGCCATCGTCGGTGACGCGAATGAGCCTGCGCCCGCCACCGTCGATCACCACCTCGATGGCGCCCGCCCCGGCATCGAGCGCATTCTCGACGATCTCCTTCACCGCCGCAGCCGGCCGCTCCACCACCTCGCCGGCGGCGATGCGGTCGATCAGAACGGGAGGCAGGCGGCGGATGGCCATGGACGAACGACTCGCGAGGATGGCCGCACAGGATAGCGCAGGTGAGACGTGTTGGCAGGGCGCGGGCGGGCGCCGTCCCCGTGATCCACGGGGGCCTTCTTGCGCGAAGCCCTTCTCCCCGGCGCGCGTTCTCCGGCCGCGCCCCCTCACCCCAGCCCTCTCCCCGTCGGGGAGAGGCGGCTTCTCGGGGCGCCGCACGCCGCACCGGCCGAGCCCGCACCTCTCCCCGAGGGGGAGAGGTCGACCGCGAAGCGGGCGGGTGAGGGGGCTGAGCCTGTCCGGTAAGACCAGCCGCGCCGGCCCTTTCTCAGGCCACGCCCCCTCACCCCTGCCCTCTCCCCGGCGAGGAGAGGGGGCTTCTTGCGGCGTTGGGCGCCTTACCGGCCGGGACCCTCACCTCTCCCCCACGGGGAGAGGTCGACCGCACAGCGGGCGGGTGAGGGGGAAGGCCCCAAATTCACGCCACCAGCGGCTTCAGCCCCGCTTCGATCTGCGCCCGGCGCGCCTCCAGGAAGGGCGGGAGCGAGAGCTTTTCGCCCAGCGTCGCCAAGGGCTCGTCGGCGGTGAAGCCGGGTTCGTCGGTGGCCAGCTCGAACAGGATGCCGTTGGGCTCGCGGAAATAGAGGCTGCGGAAATAGAAGCGGTCCACCGGCCCGGAGGACGGCATGCCGAACTCCCGCAGCCGCGCCGCCCAGGCATCGTAATCGGCGAAGGTGGGCACGCGGAACGCCACGTGATGCACCGCCCCCGCGCCCTGCCGCGCCCGGCCCATGCCCTTGTCGACGCGCACCTGCACCTCGGCCGAGGGACCGCCGGCGCCCATCTCATAGACGAGCGTCTCCACC
>NCHM01000198.1 GCA_002257205.1 Rhizobiales bacterium 24-66-13
GCCTATATCATCACGGCGGCGGACGGGGCGGCGCTCCATGCCGAGCGCCTTCGCACCCGTCCGCAGGATTATGACCCCGCCGTGCGCGACCGGCTGATCGCGGGCCTCGCCATTCCCGCCGCCTGGACCATGGCGGCGCAGCGCTTCCGCCGCCATTTCCGCGCGCAGATGCTGGCGCTGTTCGAGGAGGTGGACATTCTGCTCGCGCCGGCGACGCCCACCCGCGCGCCCAAGCTCGGCCAGAAGACTTTTGTGCTCGATGGCGTGACCTTGCCGGTACGCCCCAATCTCGGCCTGTTCACCCAGCCGATTTCCTTCATCGGCCTGCCGGTGGTGGCGGTGCCGGTGTGGCCCGACGATGGCCTGCCACTCGCGGTGCAGGTGATCGCGCCGCCCTGGCGCGAGGATCTCGCCTTGCGGGTCGCTCATGAACTCGAAATGCGCGGCATCGGCCGCGCGCCCGTCGCATCGCTTTAGGAGCGCGCATGGAGATCGACATTCCCGAAGTCGTGGCCGAGGTCGCGGAAGCCTTCGCGCGCTATGAGGCGGCGCTGGTGGGCAATGACGTGCCGACGCTGGAGGATCTGTTCTTTGACGATCCCCGCACCATCCGATACGGCGGCGGTGAGAATCTCTATGGCATGGACGCCATCCGCGCGTTTCGCCGGGCGCGCGCGCCGGCCGGGCTCATGCGCGCGTTGAGCCAAACCGTCATCACCACCTATGGCCGGGATTTCGCCATCGCCTCCACTTTGTTCGCGCGGGATTCCACGCCGGGGCAGATTGGTCGCCAGCAGCAGAGCTGGGTGCGTTTTCCGCAGGGGTGGAAGGTGGTCGCGGCCCATGTCAGCAGCCTTCCCCGGCCGCCCGACGATGCATTCTGAGTGCCTCAGGCAAGGTGTTTTCCCCGTGTCCCGCGAATCCGGTAGCGTTGCGTCATGAGCCTTCCAGCATCCTCCACCGAGGCGGCTGCCCGCATCGCGCGGCCCCGCCGGCGCCGGGCCCAGACGCGCGGCGTCACGCGCACCGAGGAATTGCGCCTGCAAATCGCCGACGACATCGTCGGTGGCCGCATCGCGCCCGGTACGCCGCTGGAGGAGATGGAAATCGCGCGCCGCTACGGCGTCTCCCGCACGCCGGTGCGCGAGGTCATCCGCGATCTTGCCGCCTCCGGCCTTGTGGAGACGCGGCCCCATCGCAGCGCTTTGGTGGCAAAGCCCAGCTTCGAGCGACTGCGCGGCATGTTCGATGTGATGGCGGAGCTGGAGGCGCTGTGCGCGGGCCTGTGCGCGCTTCACATGACGCCGGCGGAGCGCGGGCAGCTCCAGGCCATCCACGCGGACCTTGCCGACCTCACTCGCAGGGGCGATGAGACCAATTACACCTTCCTGAACGAGCGCTTCCACACCTTCCTATATGGCGGGGCGCACAATGATTATCTCGCCGAGATCACGCTTGCGACACGGGCGCGGCTCCAGCCTTTCCGGCGTGCGCAGTTCCGCAATCTCGGCCGTCTCGCGCTGTCCTATGCCGAGCATGACCAGGTGGTGACGGCGATCCTGCGCGGCGACAAGGCCGAAGCCGCGCATGCTATGCGCGCGCACATCATCACGGTCGAGATCGCCTATGAGCGCTATGCCGAAAGCGTGTGAGGCCGCGCCGGGCGGCCTCACATCGCGAGATCAGGCGGACTTTGCGGCCAGGCTGTCCACATAGGCGCGGAAGCCGCCGAAGGCGCTGATGTCGGCGCAGCCCCCGACGCCCGCCGCCTCGGCCAGGAAGCCGGCGACGTGCGTTCCGTCCGCCAGGACGACACTGCCGAGGCCGAGCGGCGCGGGGATCTGCGCCAGCAGGCGGCCGACGCCCTCGAACGGCAGGGACCACACTTCGCCCGCGAGCGATGCGCCGCCCTCGCCGACGCGGGTGACGCCCGGCCGGGGCACGCCGCCGGACAGCAGCGACATGCGATAGAGCGGGGCGGTATTCACCGCGCTCACCAGCCGCCCGCCGAGGGCGAGCAACTCCCCGTTCAGTCCCATGCCGGAAAGGTGGGCGCCGAACACGCAGATATCGAGCCTGTCCGATTCAACCTCAGGGGTGGCCGGCGCGAGCGGCGGGGCGGTTTCGCCGGTCGCGCCCAGCGGCAGGGCAGTGGCGGCGGCGAAGGCGCGGGCGATGGCGGCGAGCTTGGCATCGTTCCCAGCGGGAGCGAGAAGCGTGATGCCGTACGGCACACCGCTTTCGGCGATGGCGGCCGGCACGGCGGTGCCGCACATGTCCAGCAGATTGACGAAATTGGTGTAGGTGCCGTTGCGCGAATTGAGGCGGATATTGTCCGCCAGCACGGCTTCCAGCGTATAGGCGGTGGGCGCGGTGGGCAGCACGATGGCATCGAGCGATGCGAGCACGGGCTTCACCTTGGCCTTTAATTCCTGAAGCCGATACAGGGCGCGGAACAGATCGGCGGCGCTCGGCTTGGCGCCTGCTTCCGTGATGGTGCGCGTCACCGGATGCACCGCCTCGGGATTGGTGGTAAGCAGCTTTTCGGCGACGATCCAGCGCTCGGTCACCCAGGGGCCTTCATAGAGCAGCCGCGCGGTCTCGGCGAAGGGCGCATAGTCGAACTCCACCAGCCGCGCGCCGAGGGCCTTGAGCCGGTCGAGCGCGTCTTCGTAAGCTCTGGCGGCGTCTTCATCTCCGAAGAATTCGCGCTGTGCCTTCTGCAGGATGCCGAGCACCGGAGCCGCCGGCGCGGCCATCGGCCCGAGGGGAAGGGCGCGCGAGAAGGCATCCGCCGGATCGAAGCCGGCCATCACCTCAAGCGCCGCCATGGCGTCGTCGACAGTGAGGGCGAAGATGGAGATGGCATCCAGCGTGCGGCAGGCGGGGACGAGGCCGGTATTGGGCACGAGGCCGAGGCTCGGCTTCACGCCCACGATGTTCTGAAGCATGGCCGGAACCCGGCCCGAGCCGGCGGTGTCCGTGCCCAGCGCCAGCGGCACGATGCCGGCGGAGACCGCCGAGGCCGAGCCAGAAGAGGAGCCACCCGGCACAAGATCGGCCTTGAAGGCATTGCGCGGTATGCCATAGGGCGAGCGCGTGCCCACGAGGCCGGTGGCGAACTGGTCAAGATTGGTCTTGCCGATGATCAGCGCGCCGGCCGCCTTCAGCCGGGCGATCACGGTGGCATCGGCCGCCGGCTGATAGGCGAAGGCCGGGCAGGCGGCGGTGGTGGGCAGGCCGGCGACGTCGATATTGTCCTTCACCGCGACGGGAATGCCGTAGAGCGGCAGGCTGGTATCCCCGGCGCGCTCCAGCGCGGCGGCGTCCGCAAGCACATCCATCTGCGGGCGCAGGGTGATGAACATCGCCGGGTCGTCATGGGCGGCGATGCGCGCATAGGTTCTGCGCACGGTGTCGCTCGGCGAGCGCAATCCTTGGCGGTGGGCGGCGAGAAGACTGGCGACCGTTTGCATGCCGAACTCCGAAGCGCATTCGCCACGGGATAAGCAGGAACCGGGCCAGACCGGGCGCCGAGCAACCTGTTGCCGCGCACCCCCGCAAAGGCGCATGGCAACAGGAAGAGCGAACCGCTCGCAAGTGCCGCACACCGTGCCGAGCGGCGGAGTGGCACATTAGATGCCTTCGTTTTATGTCTAATAATTAGACTATTGCCTAATAATTAATCTAATAAATCGCCATTGCATGCATATCACGGCCGGACAGGACTGGACGGCGTGACCCCCGGCGGCGTGGCGGGCGAGGTGGTTGGGGGCGCGGGATCGGTGACCGCAGGCACGTTGCCCGGTGCGGTTTCGGTCGGGTCGGGCGTGCCGCGTCCGGAAAACAGGACCGCCGCCGTCAGGGCCGCGACCAGCACGACGGCGCCCAGGGTGAGGGTTGTGCCGCGAGACATGGGGCTCCTCCAGAGCTGTTTGACCTAAGGTCATAAACGCCGGAGGAGCGGTCTGGTTCATTGCGACGGCAGGCCGGGCGATGGCTCGGCGTCGCGGGCGGGGTTCAGTCGCGGAAGACCACGGTCTTGTGGCCGTTGGGAATCACCCGGTCCTGCACATGCCAGGCGAGCGCACGCGCCAGCACCCGCCGCTCGATGTCGCGGCCCTTGCGCACCAGGTCTTCCGGGCTGTCCTGGTGGCTGATGCGCTCCACGTCCTGCTCGATGATCGGGCCTTCGTCGAGATCCGACGTAACGTAATGGGCGGTGGCGCCGATCAGCTTCACGCCGCGCAAATGGGCCTGGTGATACGGCTTGGCCCCTTTGAAACCGGGCAGGAAGGAATGGTGGATGTTGATGCATTTGCCCGACAATTTCGCCGAGAGCCCGTCGGAGAGCACCTGCATGTAGCGCGCGAGCACGGCGAGATCCGAGCGCGTGGATTGGAACAGGCTCCAGATCTCAGTTTCCTGCTCCAGCTTCGTGGCCTTGGTCACCGGCAGATGGTGGAACGGGATGCCGTCGAAATCCAGATGCGCATAGGTCTCGCGCGGATGGTTGGAGATGATCCCCGTCACCTCCATGGGAATTTCGCCGATGCGCCAGCGATAGAGCAGGTCCGCGAGGCAATGGTCGAACTTGGAGGCGAGCAGGAGAACGCGTCGCTTCTCGTTCGGCGCGCGCAGCGTCCATTGCAGGTTCAGCGGCTGCGCCACCTCCTCGAACTGGGCGCGGATGGTGGCCAGTGTCGCATCACCCTCCACCACGTTGAACACGACGCGCATGAAGAAGCGGCCGCTCTCCGTGTCGTCGAATTGCTGGGCCTCCAGGATGTTGCAGCCGTGCTGGAACAGGAAGGTCGAGACGCCCGCCACGATGCCGGGGCGGTTGGGACAGGAAAAGGCGAGGACGAATTGGCCGGAAGCCGTGGTCATGGAATATCCATCACGTCGAAAGGGGGATTGCGGGCGGAGGAGCGGAAAGCGCGCGGCGCGCCGCCTTCAACCTCGCCCCGTGCCCGTGAGCTGGAGGCCGAATTCCGCACCGGCTCCAACCAGCGCCCGCAGGAATGCCGGAGCGAAGGAGCGCGGCACCGCGAAGCGATAGATAGGGGCAGCGTCCGCTTGCCAGATCAGCACGGGGATCAGCGCCACCAGCGTCGCCGCCGCATCGCCGGCTTTAAAGACGCTGGGGTCGAGGTCGACCGGCACCAGCTTGGCCAGCGTGTCGCGCGTGCGCGGGCCGGAAAGCTGGATTACCACTTGACCGTCGCTCTGGTCCGTCAGCGCCGCGGTTTTGCCGAAGGCATGCCCGAGACGCTCCAGCAACGGATCGCCGGTGATGCCCTCGCCGACCGCCAGGAAGCGCCCCGGCCCGGTGCCCACCAGCGTCAGATCGCCGGCAGAAGCGGTGCGTGGTCCACGCGGCAGCGTGAGGCAAAGCTTTTCCAGCGCAAGCTCGGCTACAATGTCGAGGGCCTTCGGGCGCACCACCACGGTTGCGAGCGCGAGCGAGCCGACCAGCGCGGCCACGACGCCGGGCACGGGCGTGCGCGCGCCGTAATGCCCTTCGGGCACCAAGGCGCTTGCGGGAATTTCTGCAAGAAGCTCAGACACGCAGCCGCTCCCCTTCCGGATCGACGAAGCCCGGATCGCACACTTCCACCACGATGTCGCCGCCGCGGACCGGGTCATAGGCGCGCACCTTCTCGCCGATCCGCCCCCGTCCCCCCTTGAGGAAGCCGAGGCCGATCCAATGGCCGAGGGTGGGCGAATAGGCAACCGAACTCATATAGCCCTCGTCGTTCTCCATTGCCGGCGCGGCGCTAAGGGGCAGGAAATGGGCGCCGGCCCGCAGCCGCTGGGTGCGATCCACCGGCTTGAAGCCGATGAAGGTCGCGCGATCGGGATCGGCGAAGGCGGGCCGCCCCGCCATGACGCGGCCGATATAATCCTTCTTCGTCGACGCCATCTTGCCGAGGCCGAGATCGCGCGCGCAGGTCTGCCCGGTCAGTTCGTTGCCTGAGACATGGCCCTTCTCGATGCGCATCACGCCGAGTGCCTCGATGCCATAGGGCGTGATGCCGAACGGTGCGCCGGCCGCCATCAGCGCCCGCGTCAGCGCCTCGCCGTGCCGGGCGGGGACGGCTATCTCGTAGCCCAGCTCGCCGGAGAAGGAGAGGCGGAAGATGCGGGCCTTCACGCCGCCCATCACCCGGCCTTCCACCGCGCCCATGAAGGGCAGGCCGGTGGTGGAAACGTCGAGCGGCGCATCCACCACCTTGGCCAGCACTGCGCGGGATTTCGGCCCGGCGATGGCGATCTGCGCCCATTGCTCGGAGATGGAGGCGAGCTGGACGTCCAGATCCGGCCACAGCACCTGGAGGCAGAATTCCAGGTGCTGATAGACTTTCGCGGCATTGGCCGTGGTGGTGGTCATCACATAATGGTCGTCGGCGAGCCGCGCGGTGGTGCCATCGTCCATCACCAGGCCGTCCTCGCGCAGCATCACGCCATAACGCGCCTTGCCCACGGCGAGGGTGGAGAAGGTGTTGATATAGACCCGGTCGAGAAAGGCGCCGACATCGTTCCCCTGGAGGTCGATCTTGCCGAAGGTGGACACGTCGATCAGGCCGACCGAAGAGCGCACCGCCTTCACCTCGCGGGTGACGGTTTCCAGCCAGTCCGTTTCGCCGGGCTTGGGGAAATATTGCGCGCGCAGCCAAAGGCCGGTTTCCACGAACACGGCACCCTGCTTGCGCGCCCAGTCGTGGGTGGGGGTGGGCCGCGTGGGGCGGAAATCCTTCTCGCGATGGTGGCCGGCCAGCGCACCCAAGGCCACCGGTGTGAAGGGCGGGCGGAATAAGGTGGTGCCGGTCTCGCCGATGCCCTGGCCGGTCAATTCGGCCATGATGGCGAGCCCCGCCATGTTGGAGGACTTGCCCTGGTCGGTGGCCATGCCGAGCGTGGTGTAGCGCTTCAGCAATTCCACCGCCCGGAAGCCTTCCTTATGGGCGATG
>NCHM01000199.1 GCA_002257205.1 Rhizobiales bacterium 24-66-13
TATGGCCTCATGCGCCGCACTGCCATGAACGAAAAGAAGCGGATGGTGGACATCGCCCAATCCGTCATCACCGCCGCGGAGATGTTGCGATGAGACGCCTCGCCATGGGGTTCATTCCCCTCACCGACGCCGCCGTGCTGATCGCCGCCGCCGAGCGCGGCTTCTCCATGGCCGAGGGGCTGGAAATTGATCTCCACAAGGAGGTCTCCTGGGCCAATATTCGCGACAAGGTGAATGTCGGCCTGCTGGACGGGGCCCACATGCTGGGCCCGCTGGCCATCGCCTCCTCGCTCGGGCTCGGCCATGTGCGGGTGCCGTTGGTGGTGCCGTTCGCGCTCAATCTCAACGGCAGCGCCGTCACCATCGCCAAGGACGTCTATGCCGAGATGGGGGATACCGGCATCGACCTGTCCACTGCCCCGGCGGCGGCGCGCGCGCTCGGCCGGGTGGTGGCGCAGCGCCGCGCCGCGGGGCGCGAGCCGCTGATCTTCGCCTCGGTGTACAGCTTCTCGACCCACACCTATCTGGTGCGCAATTTCCTCAAGGCCGGCGGCGTCGATCCAGACCGCGACGTGCGCCTCGTGGTGATCCCGCCGCCCTTCATGGCGGAGAGCCTGCGCAACGGGCTGGTACACGGCTTCTGCGTCGGCAGCCCCTGGAACAGCGTGGCGGTGGATGCCGATGTCGGCCGCATCGCCGTGCTCGGGGCGGAAATCTTCGGCTGGGTGCCGGAAAAGGTGCTGGGCGTGCACGCCCGCTTCGCCAATGCGGAATCCGATGTGCTGCATCGCCTGGTGCGGGCGCTCTATGCCGCCGCGCGCTGGTGCGAGGATCCCGCCAACCACGAAGATCTCGCCCGCCTGCTGGGCGAACCGCGCCATCTCTCCCTGCCCGCCGACGTGCTGCGCCGAACCCTGGACGGGCGTCTCCATACCGCGCGAGGTGGCCCGCTGCGGGCGCATCAGGATTATCTCGTCCTCCATCGCGACGGCGCCAACCGGCCCGAGCCGGACCATGCATTGTGGATGTACAGCCAGATTGTCGAGGCCCATCAGGGCGAATGGGCGCCCGATGCGGCGCGCGAGGCGATCTCGGTCTACCGGCCGGACATTTTCGACCATGCCGTGGGCCACGCGCCGGTGCACCACACGGCTGAACCCGACTGCGTGGCGACCCGACTCGGGGCGCCGTTCGACGCCGCGCGCTTTCTCAAATCGGGGCCGGACGACGCCTCGAAAGGGTAGCGACAGAAGGGTCGGCGGACCTTGCCCACCCACGCCGCGCGCTCAATCGCGCATCATCTGCCCGGATTTTTTGCACCGCACTGACGCGGATCGCGTCTGCACAAAATATTGGCATACAAAATCCAAAGCAAATTCAAGAGTCTTCCCGACATCCGCATCTGGCACGCATCTTGAATAGATGAATTCCAGATGCGGCCAATGATGTCCGCGTCAAAAAATTCGTCCCACTGACGGGACCTTCAGCAAAGCCGCTGACACCGATGGCACCGCGCCATCGTGCTGTCCGCGGCTTTTTTCGTTTCTGACCCGTCACAGATGCCGACCAGAGGGGAACCAGAATGACCGAGTTTTCGACCACCCGGCCCGGCCAGCCCGTCGTCCGACAGGACGACCAGCCCGCGTCTCCGGCGCGCCGCTCGCTGCTGAAGAGCAGCGCGGCCGCCCTGGGCGCGGCGGCGCTGTTCGACGCGGTGCGCATGACCTTTCCGGGCGGAGTGCCCTCCGCTTATGCGGCGGCACCGGAGACCACCAAGGCGGTGCTCGGCTATATCGCGCTGATGGATGCCTCGCCTTTGGTGATCGCCAAGGAAAAGGGCATGTTCGCGAAATATGGTGTGCCCGACGTCGAAGTGGTCAAGCAGGCCTCCTGGGGCGCGACGCGCGACAATCTGGTGCTCGGCGGCGCGGCGAACGGCATTGATGGCGCCCACATCCTGACCCCGATGCCGTATCTGATCTCCACCGGCAGGGTCACGCAGAACAACGCGCCGACCCCCATGTACATCCTGGCGCGCCTCAATCTGGACGCGCAGGGCATTTCGGTTTCCAACGAATACAAGGATCTCAAGGTCACCGCCGACGCATCCGCGCTCAAGCCGGTGTTCGCCAAGAAGAAGGCCGAAGGCAAGGAAGTCAAGATTGCCATGACCTTTCCGGGCGGCACCCACGACCTGTGGATCCGCTATTGGATGGCGGCCGCCGGCATCGATCCGGACAAGGACGTCTCCACCATCGTCGTGCCGCCGCCCCAGATGGTGGCGAACATGAAGGTGGGCAACATGGACGCCTTCTGCGTCGGCGAACCCTGGAACGAACAGCTCGTCAACCAGGGCATCGGCTACACCGCCTGCACCACCGGCGAGATCTGGAAGAACCATCCCGAGAAGGCGCTCGGCATGCGAGCCGACTTCGTGGACAAGAATCCCAACGCCACCAAGGCCATCGTGATGGCGGTGATGGAAGCCCAGCAATGGTGCGACAAGATGGAGAACAAGAAGGAAATGTCCGAGATCGTCGGCAAGCGGCAATGGTTCAACGTGCCGGTCGCCGACATCTACGGCCGCACCATCGGCGACATCAATTACGGCAACGGCCGGGTGGTGAAGGGCTCTGACCAGTACATGAAGTTCTGGAAGGATCACGCCTCCTATCCATTCAAGAGCCATGATGCCTGGTTCGTCACCGAGGATATCCGCTGGGGCAAGTTCGAGCCCACCATCGATATCGCCGCGCTGGTCGACAAGGTGAACCGCGAGGACATCTGGCGCGCGGCGGCGAAGGAACTTTCGGTTCCCGCCGCGCAGATCCCCACATCCACCTCGCGCGGCACGGAAACCTTCTTCGACGGCAAGACCTTCGATCCGGCGAACCCGACCGCCTACCTCAAGAGCCTCGGCATCAAGCGCGTCGAAGTCTGAGACGCCGCCGCGTCCGCGCCATCCGGGCGCGGGCGCTTTCGCCTGCACGCTGAACAGACCTCAAATCGGGAGCTTTTGCCCCATGTCCGTCACCGCTCTCAAGGAAACGACGCCGGCCCCGAAGCGCCCGGCGGCCGAAGTGGTCCGCCTCGCGCGTCCACGCCCGCCGGTCAAGACACGCCTTCGCACGTGGCTCACGCGCGCTGCCGTGAATGTCCTTCCGCCACTGGTGATGGCCGTCCTGCTGCTGCTGATGTGGGAATTGCTGTGTTCCGGCCCCGGCGCCACTTTGCCGCCGCCGAGCCGCATCTGGACGGACAGCAAGGACCTGATCCTCGATCCCTTCTTCGTCGCCGGCCCGCAGGACATCGGCCTCGGCCTGCGCGTCCTGGTCTCGCTCCAGCGGGTCGCGGTGGGCTTCGGCCTTGCCGCCGTGGTGGGCATATTGATCGGCGCGGTGATCGGCCAGTCCATCTGGGCCATGCGCGGGCTCGACCCGATCTTCCAGATGCTACGCACCGTGCCGCCGCTGGCCTGGCTGCCGCTGGCGCTGGCCGCCTTCCGCGACAGCAACCCTTCCGCCATCTTCGTGATCTTCATCACCGCCATCTGGCCGATCATCATCAATACGGCGGTGGGCATCCGCAATATTCCGCAAGACTATCGCAATGTCGCGCAGGTGTTGCGGCTGAACCAGATCGAGTTCTTCTGGAAGATCATGCTGCCCTCGGCAGCGCCCTACATCTTCACCGGGCTGCGCATCGGCATCGGCCTGTCCTGGCTCGCCATCGTGGCGGCGGAAATGCTCACCGGCGGCGTCGGCATCGGCTTCTTCATCTGGGATGCGTGGAACTCCTCCCGCCTGCCCGACATCATCGTCGCCCTGGTCTACATCGGCGTCGTGGGCTTTGCCCTTGATCGCCTCGTCGCCGGCATCGCCGCTTTCGTCACCCGCGGCACCGCATCCGCCTGAGGAGGCTTCCCATGACCGCCTATCTCCAACTCAGCCAGATCGGCAAGACCTTCACCCGCGGCGCCGCCACCACCGAGGTGCTGCGCGACATCTCGCTGGAAATCGCCAAGGGCGAATACATCTCCATCATCGGCCATTCCGGCTGCGGCAAGTCCACGTTGCTGAACATCGTCGCCGGCCTCACGGGGGCCACATCCGGCGGCGTGATCCTGGACGGGCGGGAGGTGAATGCGCCGGGGCCGGACCGCGCGGTCGTGTTCCAGAACCATTCGCTGCTGCCCTGGCTCACCGTCTACGACAATGTCCGCCTCGCGGTGGACAAGGTGTTCTCGGGCACCAAGTCCCGCGCCGAGCGCAATGACTGGACCCTGCACAATCTCGAACTGGTGCAGATGGTCCATGCCAAGGACAAGCGCCCGGCGGAAGTGTCCGGCGGCATGAAGCAGCGCGTCGGCATCGCCCGCGCGCTGGCCATGCAGCCCAAGGTGCTGCTGCTGGACGAGCCGTTCGGCGCGCTGGACGCGCTCACCCGCGCCCATCTCCAGGACAGCGTGATGCAGATCCACGCCACCTTGGGCAATACCATCCTCATGATCACCCATGACGTGGACGAGGCGGTGTTGCTCTCCGACCGCATCGTCATGATGACCAACGGCCCCTCCGCCCGCATCGGCGAAGTGCTTTCGGTGGATCTCGCGCGCCCGCGCCGGCGGCTGGAGCTGGTGGCTAATCCCATCTATCTCAAGGCCCGCGAGGCGGTGCTGAAATTCCTCCACGAGCGCCATCGCTTCGTGGAAGCGGCCTGAGCGGAGGAGCGGCCCATGACCCCCGCCCAGATCGAACTGATCCAATCCTCCTTCGCCAAGGTGGCGCCCATCTCCGAGCAGGCGGCGGCGCTGTTCTACGCCCGCCTGTTCGAAACCACCCCGCAGGTGAAGCCCCTGTTCAAGGGCGACATGACCGAGCAGGGCCGCAAGCTGATGGCGACCCTCGCCATGGTGGTGAAGGGCCTGTCCAATCTGGAAGCCGTGGTCCCCGCCGCGCAGACATTGGCGAAACGCCACGTCGCCTATGGGGTAGAAGCCGCCCATTATCCGCCCGTCGGCGCGGCGCTGCTGTGGACACTGGAACAGGGCCTCGGCGCCGATTTCACGCCCGAGGTGAAGGACGCCTGGAGCGAAGCCTATGGCCTGCTCGCCTCGGTCATGATCGCCTCGGCGGCGGAAGCAACGCCGGCCCCGGCTGCGGCCGAGTAACGATCATGCGCGCCCCGCTTCTCCCCCTGCGCGTTCCAGCCCCCTCCCCCCGTGTGGGGAGGGAGGTGTTGGGGCGAGGAGGGCAGAATGGCTGAGCCGCTCGTCATCGTCGGCAACGGCATGGCCGCCGCCAAGCTCTGCGAGGAGCTGGCGCAGCGGGCGTTGGGGCGTTACGCCGTCGCGGTGATCGGCGCCGAGCCGCAGCTCGCTTATAATCGCGTGCTGCTGTCCGACGTGCTCGCCGGCAAGATCGCGGTGGCCGATGCGCAATTGAAACCGGCCGCCTGGTGGCGTGACCGGGGCGTCACGCTGCTCTATGGCAATCCCGCAACCGCCATCGACCGCGCGGCGAAGACCGTCGCGCTCGCGGATGGTGCCCGCCTGCCCTACCAGCATCTGGTGCTCGCCACCGGCTCGCATCCCATCCGCCTGCCGGTGCCGGGCATGGACCTGCCCGGCGTACGCACCTTCCGCGATCTCGCGGACGTCGCGGCGCTGATGGATGCGGCGAAGCCCGGCACGCGGGCGGTGGTCATCGGCGGCGGGCTGCTGGGCCTGGAAGCAGCCAGCGGCATGGCGGGCGCCGGCGCGAAGACAACCCTCGTCCATCTCATGGACCGCCTCATGGAACGCCAGCTCGACGCCCGCGCCGGCGCCCTGCTGCGCCAGGCGGTGGAAGCGCGCGGCATCGAAGTGATGCTCGAAGCCTCCTCCGCACGCGTGGAGGGCACTGACCATGTCACCGGCCTGCGGCTCGCCGATGGGCGGCTGATCCCTGCCGACATCGTGGTGGTTGCCTGCGGTGTGCGCCCCAATGCGGACCTGGCCCGCGCCGCCGGGCTCGCCTGCAATCGCGGCGTGCTGGTGGACGATACGCTCGCAACGAGCGATCCCGCCATCCACGCCATTGGCGAATGCGCAGAACACCGCGCCGCCGTCTATGGCCTCGTGGCGCCGGCCTATGAGCAGGCCCGCGTGCTCGCCCGCCGCTTCGCCGGCGCGGATGGGCTTTATGAAGGCAGCGCGGTCGCGACCAATCTCAAGGTGTCGGGCGTGCATGTCTTTTCCGCCGGAGACGTCACCGGCGGCCCCGGCACAGAAGACATAGTGCTCACCGACCGCGCGCGCGGCATCTACCGGCGGCTGATCATCAAGGACGGGCGGCTGATCGGCGCCGTTCTCTACGGCGATACGGCCGACGGCCTGTTCTATCTCGACCTCATCACGAACCGCACCCCGATCGCAGCTTTGCGCGCGGACCTCGCCTTCGGGCCGGTCGCGCACGATGCCGCGGCCTGAGGAGAAGAAACATGGGCGGCGATTTCACCATCGACCAGAAACGCTATCTCGAAGGCTTCGTCTCCGGCGCGCAGGTGGCGCGTGTGGCGCGCGCGCCCGGCTCCAGCCCTGCCACGCCCGCCGCCGAGCCCACCGGCCCGGATGCCGCCAGCCACACGGCCATGGCCCGCACCGAGGCCGAGGGCCGGAAGCTCACGCCCGAGGAAAAGGCCAAGCGCGAGGAAATGGGCCTCGACAGCTATGCCCGCATGAAGGACGCCGCCCAGGCGGGCGAATTCCCCAAGGGGCCGGACATCCTGCGCTGGAAATACAACGGCCTGTTCTATGTGGCCCCGGCGCAAGACAGCTTCATGTGCCGCATGCGCATGCCCAATGGCATTCTCACCCATTGGCAATTCCGGGGCATCGCCGATATCGCCCGCGACCATGGCGGCGGCTATTGCGACGTCACCACCCGCGCCAATCTGCAAATCCGCGAGATCCCGGCCGCCGACGGGGTG
>NCHM01000200.1 GCA_002257205.1 Rhizobiales bacterium 24-66-13
GGCGTGTGGGAGCCCACGACACGGCACTGATCCGCCATAACCGACGGCAAGGTAGCGAGACGAACGGGCATCCGTTAGCGGCATGCGACGGCATGGAGACATGAGGGGCATTCATCAATCATACGCGCCGACGATCGCCGCGCTCTGATTGTCGGCTTTGCGCAAGAGGTAGTCCGTGACGGGAGGAGTGAGCCCGATGCCGCGCCGCACCTATCGGTTCGCTGTGTTTGCGATATAATCGATACGCTCTCATGAGAGGTAATCATGGATGGCGCGCGAAAACATCAATGACCTTCTGGCCTTCATCGCTGTCGCCCGCGAACGCAGTTTCACGCGGGCGGCCTCGCGCATGGGCGTGTCGCAGTCGGCCCTTAGTCACACGATCCGGCAGCTCGAAGCTCGGCTCGGCGTTCGCCTGCTGACGCGCACCACCCGCGCCGTCTCGCCGACCGAGGCCGGTGAGCGCCTGCTGCAAGGCATCGGTCCGCACTTCGACGAGATCGAGGCCCAGGTCGACGCGCTGAACGATCTGCGCGATACCCCGGCGGGGACGATCCGCATCAGCGCCTCGGACTACGCCATCAGCAGCATCCTCTGGCCCAAGCTGCAGAAATTCCTGCCCAGATACCCGGATATCAAGGTCGAGCTGATGCTCGACAATGGCCTCACCGACATCGTTACCGAGCGCTACGATGCCGGCGTACGCATGGGCGAGCAGCTTGCCAAGGACATGATCTCGGCCCGCATCGGGCCCGATTTCCGCTTCGCCGTGGTCGGCACTCCCGCCTATTTTGCGGAGCATCCGGTGCCCGAGCATCCGCAGGAACTTGTCCAGCATCGCTGCATCAACTACCGCTTCCAGACCTCCGGCGGCCTGTGGGCATGGGATTTCGAGAAAGATGGACGTGAGCTGAAGATACGGGTCGACGGCCAGTTGGCCTTCAACAACATCTTCCATGTCCTTGATGCGGCGCTTGCCGGCGCGGGACTTGCCTTTGTTCCCGAGGAGATCGCCCGCGACCATACCCGCGCGGGGCAGCTCATCCGCGTGCTGGAGGACTGGTGCGCCTATTGGGACGGCTTCTATCTCTATTACCCCAGCCGACGTCAGTCCTCGCCAGCCTTCGTCGCTTTGCTGGACGCCCTGCGTCATCGGACATAACGTCGCCGGTTGCTGAAGCTCAGCAGGCCACCGTTGAACGCCAATCAATCGATTGATGAGGTAGGCTCATAACTTCTAGCCAGTTCATAGGTCTACCTTCCGCGCCCGCCTCGCGCCACCTTGTCCGGCAGGCAGAGCAGCCCAAGGCTCGCAAAGGAGGCTCCTATGGATCGACACGCAATAGACGAGATCGCTACGAGGAAGACAACGGGCGAGACGATTGACCGTCGGGACTTGCTCAAAATCGCCGGCGTGGGCATGGCCACCGTCGGCATGATGTCTCTACTGGACACGTCATCGGCCCGCGCGCAGGACATGTCGCGCGGCGCCGCGAATTTCTACACCAGCGACAAGGTCACGCTTGAGAAGGTCACCTTCAAGAGCCAGTATCAGATGGACGTAGTCGGAAACCTGTTCGCTCCAAAGGAGCTAAACCGGAACTCGCGTAACCCGGCCATCATCGTCGGCCATCCGATGGGCGCGGTGAAGGAGCAGAGCTCCAACCTCTACGCGACCAAGTTGGCGGAACAGGGCTTTGTCACGCTGGCCATCGATCTGCCCTTCTGGGGTGAGAGCGCCGGGCAGCCGCGCAACATGGTCTCGCCGGACCTTTACGCCGAAGCTTTCAGCGCCGCGGCCGATTATCTCGGCAGCCAAGCCTTCATTGATCGCAGCCGCATCGGCGTCCTCGGCATCTGCGGCAGCGGCAGTTTTGCTGTCAGCGCCGCCAAGATCGATCCACGCCTTCGCGCTGTGGCAACGGTCTCCATGTACGACATGGGATCCGCCAACCGGAACGCGCTCAACCATTCGCTCACCGTCGAGCAGCGCAAGGAGATCATCGCTGCCGCGGCCGAGCAGCGGTATGTGGAGTTCGCTGGCGGCGAGGTCGCTGTCGCCGGTGGAACCGATCTCGTGCTCACCGCCGACACCCATCCGATCCAGCGCGAATTCTATGACTTCTATCGCACGCCGCGCGGTGAGTTCACCCCGGCCGGCGCGTCCCCGCAGAGGACGACGAAGCCGACGGTGACCAGTAATGTGAAGTTCATGAACTTCTATCCCTTCAACGACATCGAGACGATTTCTCCGCGTCCGATGCTATTCATCAGCGGGGATCAGGCGCACTCGCGCGAGTTCAGCGAAGACGCCTACAAGCGCGCGGCCGAGCCAAAAGAACTGGTCTGGGTTCCGGGCGCCGGCCACGTGGATTTGTATGATCGTGTCGATCTGATCCCGTTCGCCAAGCTCACGAACTTCTTCAAGCATAACCTGGCGGCCTGAGTCGCCGGCGATTCCAAGGGCGGGGATCTCAGTCATGAGGTCCACCCCGCCGATCGGAAACCGCGCGACCGTTGGGTGTTGCATCGACGTCGCGCAAGATTTGGCGAATATGAATGGCTTTCTGTATTTATATTATACATATGAACATCTACGATCTTTATAGCCTGGGACTTACGGCGCGGTGGCGAGTGAAATCTTCTTCTGTATAGCCACGAGCATGTCCACGAAGGCCGTCACCTTAGGCGGGCGGAAGCGTGCGGTGGGATAGACCGTGTGGATGCCGCCGGACGGCAGTTGCCACGCGGGCAGCACATGGATCAGTCGCCCGGCTGCGAGATCCTCCGCCACGAGAAAGTCGGGCAGGATGGACAGCCCGCCGCCGGCCTTCACCGCCGCGAGCACGCCGGGTGTCGTGTCGATGGCAATGGTGGCCTGCAGGCGTGCGGTCTGCCGGTCGAAGTCACCGCGCGTGAAAGACCAGAGCAGGGGTTCGCGCAGGGCAAGATTGGCGATGAAGGGCAAGGTCCCCAGATCTTCCGGCGCGCGCAGCGGTGCGATGCGATCTGCGAAGTCGGGGCTCGCCACCAGCAACTGGTCGAACGAGCCGATCTTGCGCGCCTGAAGGCTGGAATCCACCAGCCAGCCGACACGGATGGCCAGATCGATCCGGCCGGAAACGAGATCAACTGTGTCATCGCTCAGCGTCAGCTCCACCCGGCAGGCGGGATGGCGGGCGGTGAAGGCGGAGGCGAGCGGGGCGACAAGGGCCGTGCCGTAATCGTTCGGGGCGGTGATGCGCAGCGTGCCCGTCGGGGCCGCCGCAGCCTGCGCCAGTTCATCGACGGCATCTTCCGCGTCGCGCAGGATCATCACGCAGCGCGCGTGAAACAGCCGGCCGGCCTCGGTGGGCCGGACCTGCCGTGTGGTGCGCACCAGCAGGCTGGTTCCCAGATCCCGTTCCAACTGCGCGACCTGCTGGCTCACCACCGCCTTGGTGATGCCGAGCCGCTCGGCGGCGCGGGTGAACGAGCCGGTGTCAACGACTGCGGTAAAATAGGCCAGGCGATTGAGGTTCATGAGTGCGCGCGCGGTCGGTTGGCATGACTGTTTGTTATTAGCATACAGAGTGTCGCTTTTGTTGGTCTTTTACGGTCAGCCTTCCCGTGCCATTTCCTTGGCGGAGGAGACGGCCATGACCAAGCAAACCCGCATCACCTATCTGTTCGATCCGCTCTGTGGCTGGTGCTACGGCGCATCCGCCACGCTCGAAAATCTGATCCGCGAGCCGGATATGGATATTGAGCTGGCGCCCACCGGCCTCTTCGCCGGAACCGGCGCCCGCCCGATGGATGCGGGCTTCGCGGATTATGCGTGGAGCAATGACCAGCGCATCGCCCGCCTGACCGGCCAACCTTTCAGCGATGCCTACCGTCAGAATGTTCTCAAAGACCACACACGCCTGTTCGATTCCGGGCCGGCGACGCTGGCGGTCATCGCGGTTGCCATCACCGCCCCGGAGCGGGCGTTCGAAGCGCTGAAGGCCATCCAGCACGCCCGCTATGTGGAGGGCCGGGACACCACCGACGTCACGGTCCTCGCACAAGTGCTGCGGACCCTGGACATGCCGGAGATCGCCGACCGCCTCGCAACGCCCGACGCGGCGTTGATGGCGGCGTATCGCTCACGCGTCGAGACCGCACGTACTGAGATGCGCCGGCTTGGTGCCGAGGGCGTTCCGGCGCTCATTGTCGGTGCGGGAGACAGCCGCCGGCTCGTGCGCGCCAGCGCCCTGTTTGGCAGCACAGACATGCTGGTCGCCGAACTGAAGGCGGCCTGAGCCCTGCGCCATCGGCGGGGCGCCCCTCTGCCCCGCATTTTTCCATTCCATCGCCCCATCTGGAGACACCCATGCTCACCCGGAGATCCCTCATGAAAACCACCCTTGCCGCCGCCGCCGCCGCAGCAGTCTTCGCGCCCGCAGGTCTTGGCCATGCCGCCGGCGGCCTGTCCTGGAAGCACTTTCCCGCCGGGGAAAAGGGCTTCTATCGCGCCCCCGTGCTCATCACCGGCGCCTCCGAGGCGCTGCTGATCGATGGTGGCTTTACCTATGCCGACGGGCGGGCGGTGGCCGAGGCCATCAAGGCCAGCGGCAAGACGCTCACCGCCATCTATGTCAGCCAGTCCGACCCCGACTATTACTTCAGCCTCAAGCCGATCAAGGAAGCCTTCCCCTCCGCGAAGGTGATCGCGGCTTCCGAGACGGTCGCGGCGATCACGGCGAGCGTGGAGAAGAAGCTCGCGGTGTGGGGTCCGCAGCTCAAGGAGAACGGCCCGCAGACGCTGGCCGACATTATCATCCCCGAGGTGTTCGACGGCCCCTCGCTCACCGTCGACGGCGAGACCGTCGAGATCGTGCCGGCCGAGGGGCTGGCCAACCGCCGCTCTCTCTTCGTGCCGTCGCTGAACGCGGTGTTCGGCGGGGTGATGATCTTCTCCGGCGTGTATGTCTGGACCGCCGACACCCCGACCAAGGAACAGCGCGCCGCCTGGATCGCCAATCTGGACAGGATCGCAGCCCGCAAGCCGGCCATCGTCGTCCCCGGCCACATGGTGCCGACTGCCGCCACCGATCTCTCGGGCGTTGCCTATACCAAGGCCTATCTCCTAGCCTTCGAGGAAGAACTCGCCAAGGCCAAGGACTCGGCCGCGCTCAAGGCCGCGATGATAGCCCGCTTCCCCGGCCTCGGCATGGGCGTTGCGCTCGATATCGGCGCGAAGGTCGCCACCGGCGAGATGAAGTGGGGCTGAGATGGGCGCAAATCTTGATCTGATCCGCGCCACCTATGCGGGGACGTCGGAAGAGAATGGCCGGAACCTGCTGGCCGCTCTTGCTCCCGATGCTTCATGGACGGAGGCAGAAGGCTTCCCCTATGCGGGAACCTATATCGGCCCGGACGCGATCATCGCGGGCGTCTTCCGGCGCCTCGGCACCGAATGGACCGGCTATCGCGCCGAGGTCCACACCTTCCTGGAAGACGGCGACCGCGTCGCCGCCTTCGGCGTCTATTCCGGCACCTACACCGCCACCGGCAAGTCGATGCGCGCCGCTTTCGCACATCTCTATGAGGTGAAGAACGGCAAGATCGCCACCATGACGCAATATGTCGACAGCGCCATGGTGGTGCAGGCCCTTATGCCGAGCGCATGACCATCTGAGGCGTCAAGCCCCGGCCGAGCCTTCGCTCGTCAACTCGGTCGGGGAGCCTCCCTTCACTGGGGATCAGGCACCGGGTCTGGCCTTTGCCCCAGCGCGGCTTTCACCGCAGGGGCAACCTCAGTGCCGAGCAGCGTGATCGAACGTTGCATGGCCTCGGTCTCCAGCATGGCTGAACTCATCTGGAAGGTCAGGCGCGAGATGCCGCCGAGTGCGTCATTGGCCGCGAGGATCTTGTCGCGCACTGTCTGCGGGTTTCCGATCAGGAAAGCGCCCTGCGGACCGCACATCGCATCAAACTGCGCCCGTGTCGGGCTCGACCAGCCGCGTTCACGCCCGATCTCGGTGAACATATGAGCCCAGCCGGGAAAAAACGCATCCTGGGCATCGCGATCGGTGTCGCCGACGAACCCCATGGCATGAATGCCGACCTTCAGCATCTCTGGCGCGTGTCCGGCTCGCCGGCCCGCCTCGCGATAGAGGTCCACCAGCGGGCGGAACCGAGCAAAGCTTCCGCCGATGATCGCCACCATCAGCGGAAGACCAAGTACCCCGGCGCGGACAAAGGATTGCGGTGTGCCGCCGACGCCGAGCCAGATCGGGATCCTGTCCTGATGCGGCCGGGGAAAGACACCCTGGCCGGTGAGCGCCGGCCGAAACCGGCCCCGCCAGGAGATAGAGGTCGCCTCGCGCAGCTTGAGGAGCAGATCGAGCTTTTCGGCGAACAGGGCGTCGTAGTCTTCCGCCGCGAAGCCGAACAGCGGATAGGCCTCGCCAAAGGAGCCACGTCCCACGACGATCTCCGCACGGCCTTTGGCGATGAGATCGATGGTGGCGAAGTCCTGGAAGACCCGCACCGGATCCGCGGCGCTCAGTACGGTTACCGCGCTGGTCAGGCGGATGCGCTTGGTGCGGGCCGCTGCCGCCGCCAGGATGACCGCCGGCGCGGAATCGAGGAACTCCTTGCGGTGGTGTTCGCCGATGCCGAACACGTCGAGGCCGACGCGGTCGGCGGTTTCCACCTCCGCCAGCAAGGCCTCCATCCGGTCCGCCGCCGGCAGGGTCTGGCCGGTCGCCGGATTTGGGATGGTGGCCGCAAAGCTGTCGATGCCGATTTCCATGGTCATTCCATCTGGTTGCGGCGGCCCCTGCCGTGCCTAGCGGATGCGCCGACGCCAGCCGTCAAGGCTGAAGGATCCCGCACCAAACGCCGCCACCTGCAGGAGGCCACCGGCGATGGCGACGTTCTTCAGGAAATGGATCATCTGGTTCTGGTCAGCCAAATTGCTGTGGAAGAGCACGGCTGT
>NCHM01000201.1 GCA_002257205.1 Rhizobiales bacterium 24-66-13
GCGAAGTCGATCTTCACCAGCATAGGCACGATCATCAGCCAGATGAGGAGCGCCACCGGCAGGTTGACCTGGACCACCTCCAGCGCCCCGATGGCCTGGAACAGCGAGGGCGCCAGCGCGCCAAGGGCGACGCCGACGATGATGCACAGGAACACCCAGAGCGTGAGATAGCGTTCAAATACGGACACGGTGCAGGATCTCCCAAGACCGCAATCTGCGGCCGATGGCGGCGCCAGCGTGGGCCAGGTCTGTTGCAGGAGGACGACGGTTCACGCGGCCTGTCCCGAGAGCGTGAGGTCGGTCGCGCCCTCCATCCGCCCGATCTCGCCGATGCGTTCCTTGAGCGAAGCAAGGTCGAGTTGCTCAAACGGCAGGTTGACGAAGGCGGAGATGCGCCCCGCCAGCCGGCGATAGGTGGCGAGGAAGGCCGCCTTCTGCTCCGCCTCGGTTCCCTTCACCAGGATCGGGTCGGGCAGGCCCCAATGCGCATGTAGGGGATGACCGGGAAAGGCCGGGCAGGTTTCACCGGCGGCGGCATCGCAGGTGGTGATGACGAAATCCATCTGCGGCGCGTCCGGCACGGCGAAGCCGTCCCAGCTCTTGGAGGCGAGCTCCGCCGTGTCGTAGCCGAGCGAGGCGAGCAGATCGAGGGCCATGGGGTGCGGCTTGCGCTTCGGCCGGCTGCCGGCCGAATAGGCGCGGAAGCGGCCGCGTCCCTCGCGGTTGAGCAAGGCCTCGGCGATGAGCGAGCGCGCCGAATTGGCCGAGCAGACCAGCAGCACGTTGTAAACGCGATCGTTCGCGGCACCGGGGCGAAGCTGCGGAAAGGCGGCGGTCAGGTTGCCGCGCCGGGGCGTGACAGAAAAGCCCATTTCCGCCATCAGCTGGCTCAGCGCCGGACCCACCGCCGAAAGATTGACCGCATAGATGATGGACCGGCCGTCCCGCCGCGCTGTGACGAGGCCGGCGCGCTCCAGAACCGCGAGATGGGTCGACATGGTGTTGTGCGGCACCGCCAGCAGACGGGCGATGTCGCCCGCGGGCAGACCGTAGGGTACATAGCGCAGCAGGAGGCGATAGGTCTCGAAGCGCGTGCCCTGGGACAGCGCATCGAAGATCCGCGTCGCGTCTTCCGCATTCAGCTTCGTCTCGTCCATCTCGTCTCACCGTTTGAATGGGTGCAAGTGCTGCGCGCGCCTCAGGCACCGCCCTTGAAGGTCTTTGCCCAATAGTCCTTCACCTGCTGGACCAGAACCGGCGGCAAGGGAACATAGCCGAGCTCGGAGGCAAATTTCTCGCCATCGTCGAGAGCGAAGCGCCAGAACGCGAAGGCGGCCTGGCTGTTCGCCTGGACTTTTGGCTCCTTGTACATGACCGCGAAGGTGGTCGCGGCGATGGGGTAGGCGCCTTCGGCCGGGGAGTCGTTAATGATGACGAAGAAATCCTTCGCCGCTGCCCAGTCGAAACTCAAGGCCGCAGCCTGGAACGACGCCGCGCTCGGCGCGATGAACTTGCCCGCTCGGTTCTGCACCAGGCCATAGGCAAGCTTCGCCTGCACCACATGGGTGAATTCCACATAGCCGATGGAATTCTTGACTCGCTTGACCTCGGTTGACACGCCTTCGTTGCCGCGCGCGCCGGTTCCCACGGGCCATGCCACTGCGCTGCCCTCGCCCACCTGTTGCTTCCATTCCGGGCTCGCCTTGGCGAGGTAGGACACCCAGTTGAAGGTGGTCCCCGATCCGTCGGAGCGATGCACCACCACGATCTTCGCATCGGGCAGCTTGAGCTCGGGATTGAGCGCCGTGATGGCGGGATCGGACCATGTCGCGACCTTGCCGAGATAGATGTCCGCCAGAAGGGCGCCGGTGAAGCGGATCTGGCCGGCATCAACGCCGTCCAGATTCACCACCGGCACGACGCCGCCGAATACGATGGGGAACTGGCCGAGGCCACGTTTCGCCAATTCCTCGGGCTTCAGCGGCTTGTCGGACGCGCCGAAATCCACCACCCCGTCCTGGATCCGGTTGATGCCGGCGGACGAGCCCACCGACTGGTATTCGACGAGGTCACCCGTGCGTTCGCGGAACGCCTCCGCCCATTTCCAGATGATGGGATAAGCAAAGGTGGAGCCGGCGCCGCGCGCTTCCGCCGCATGCGCGGCAGGCGCGAGGATGGAAATGGCAGCAAACGCAGCTGCGGCAGTCAAAGCGAGAATGCGGTTCACGGCAGGCCTCCCTTGTGCCCTTTGCGACACTCAGAGGGGGTTGTACCCCCAAATGAGTCAATATGTCGATAGGCATGGACAGATGGTTATAGGCGAATCGTGTCACTGGAATGACGTTCGCCGGGCCGATCTCGAGAGAACAGGAGCGCATGACGGAAAGGGGTGCCAGGAACGGCCAAGCTCCGGACCCTCCTGTTGGCGTGAAAAGCCATGCAGGAGAAACAGCCCGTGTTCAGGTAGCTGGCGCTCGCGACCGCCATCGTGTTTGCATCTGGCGTCGCCGCGTTGGCGGTCGATCTTGATGTCTGCGGTCCCGGCGGGCCATTGCCCGCGACGAAGGAGGCCGCCGCGTCCCAGGCGCGGGGCGCCGTTTCATCGCAGAAGGCGTACGCCTTCATTCATGAGTTTCAATCATGCGCCAGTCGACATTAAGGCGTCTGAATGTGGAAATGGGTCGCCGTATCACCATTCCAGGCGGGTCATTTGCCCGGTCGCTGTTCCGAGAGCCGGAACGCCAAGGGACCACCGAGGCGGTGATCCGTGTGTGCGCGTCAGTGAAGTGTGTGCGCGCCAGTGAACGCGCCGCGAATGGAGATTGGACATGGCTCCGGCATGCCTCATGCCGGCCCGGACCCGCGCAGTCGCGCCGCGCGGCGGGAGAGGGACGGGCGGCCCGCGAGCCGCCCGTCCTTCGTCGTTCAGGCGCTGCGATACAGCTTCGTCATGACGAATTCGCGGTGGCCGAGGGATTCGGCGGCCGTGAGGCGTCCGTTGGCGGTGCGCACGATCATGTCGATCAGCGCATCGCCAGCCTGCGGGATGGTCATGTCACGGCGCAGGACGCCGGAGACGTCCACGTCGATATGCTCGCCCATGGTGCGGACGGTACGCGGATTGCCGGAGATCTTGATCACCGGCACGATGGGATTGCCGATCACATTGCCCTGCCCGGTGGGGAAGGTGTGCACGACATATCCGGCGGCCGCCATCAGGGTCACGCATTCGGCGGCTGCCGAGGACGTGTCCATGAAATAGAGGCCGGGACCTTTGGCGGGTGCCTCAGCGGGTTCGAGCGCATCGATATAGGTGCACTCGTGGCCGATCTTCTCCAGATTGCCAAGCGCCTTTTCCTCGATGGTGGTGAGGCCGCCGACAATATTTCCTTTGGTGGGCTGGCTGTCGGACAAGTCATCGGTCTTGTGGGCTTCGATGACGTCGTCCTGATAGGCCTTCCACATCTTGTACCACTTGTCCGCAATCTCCGGCGAAGCCGCGCGGTCCTTGCAGAGATGCTCGGCGCCGGTGATCTCGGAGGTCTCGCCGAACACGCCATAGATGCCGTGCGGGATCAGCTTGTCATACATGTTGCCGACGGTGGGGCAGGAGGAAAGGCCCGTGGTGGTGTCGGATTCCCCGCACTTGGTGGAGATCCAGAGATCGGTGATCGGGCATTCCTCGCGCTGCAGCTCGGTTGCCCACTGCAGGAAGCGCTTGGCCTGGTAGCTGGCCTTGGCGATGGTCGCGATGTCGCCATGGCCTTCGATCCCGAAGCCCACGACCGGCTTGCCGGTCTTGGCGATGCCTTCCACCACCCGGTTGGTCCACTGGTCCTCGATGCCGATGACGACGACGGCGGCAACATTGGGGTTGGAGCCGATGCCGATGAGGGTGCGGAAGTGGATCTCAAGGTCCTCGCCGAACTGCAAGCGCCCGTAGGCGTGCGGCAAAGCGAGCGTCCCCTTCACGCTGTTCGCCACGGCCTCGCAGGCCGCGTTTGAAAGATCGTCGAGGGGCAGGATGACGACGTGATTGCGCACGCCCACCCGTCCATTTTCGCGCCGCCAGCCCATGACCGTGGCATTCGCATAGTCGCTCGAAGCCCGATCGGCCGACAGGGCCGGGGTCACCAACTGGTCGGGCGCGCTGCCGACGAACGGGTTGGTGGGGCTTTCGCCGTTGATCGTGATGTTTTCGGACATGTTCGGCCTCACCAGCGCTTCGTCTTGGCATTGTGGACGTGGACGTGCTCGCCCTTGGCGATGTCGGCGACGATCCGGCCGACGTCCTGTCCGTATTTGATCAACGTATCGCCGGTCTTCAGGTCCACGAGCGCCACCTTGTGGCCGATCGGGATGTCGCTCTTCACGAACACCTCGAAGGTGGAATTGTCTTCGGTAATGACGCCGAAGGCCTGCGTATTGGCGCCGAGACCCTCGACGACCGCGACCGCCACATTGTCCTTGGGGCTATGGGCGAGGACGTGCGGGATGCCGTCGCCATTGCCTCGCGTTTCTTGATTTGCGCTCATTTTCTTGAGGTCCTCCTATGCCGGCCGAGGGTCCAGGGCTCGCCCTGCGTTCCCATGTCTTTTATAAGACATAAGATATGATAAAAGGTCAATTGCCTTTGTGCGGCCGAGGCCGCCGGCGGGCTGGAAAAGGTTTTGAAACGCAGCGCTCCGGCGTGTCGGGACCGGTGCGTGGAACAGGATTTTTCCCGCCTGTCGCGCGGCGGCCGATCGCTTGGGCGCGCGCCATCATTCGCCCGCGCAGCGCGGATACGCCACACCAGCGCAAAGGCGCGCGTTCAATCATTCAGGCGGCATTGGCCGCCGTGCCGGGGCACTCACCTTCGTCCTCGCGCGGGTGAGCGCGCCGTCGGTTCAGGCCGCTTCCTCGAGCAAGGATTGCCCCGGACGCACGCGCGTGAAGGCGACCGGCTCGGTGGTGATGGAAAGATTATCCCCGTCGCGTCGCACCTTGGTGTAGCGTGAGGTCGCAAGGTCGGAGGTTTCGGGAAAATCCTCGCGGAAATGCGCGCCCCGGCTGTCCGTGCGCGCGAGCGCTGCGGCGCATATCGCCTGGCTCACCGCCACCAGATTTTCCAGGTTCAGCCGGTCCATCCAGGTGAGATTATAGCGCCGCTCGCTGTCCGGCGCGCCGCAGCGCGTGACCGCTGCCGCGAGGTCCGAAAGCGCGGCACCGGCCCGCTCAAGGCCTTCCGCCGTACGCAGGATGCCCACATCGTTCCACATGGTGTCGTAAAGCGCGGCGCGGATGGCGGGCAGGTCGCGGGATGGGCGCCCGAGCGGCCCGAACGCACGCTCCAAGCTGCGCGCCACGGCCGCGCGGTCGGGATCGGCGAAGCTGCCTTCGCGCGTGACGGCCCTGGCCATCGCCTGCCCCGCGAGGCCGCCGAAGACGGTGGAATTGGCCACCCCATTGCCGCCGAGGCGGTTCGCGCCGTGCACGCCGCCGGTATCCTCGCCGGCGGCATAGAGACGCGGCATTTCGGTGCGGCAATCGCCAGCGAACTCCACCCCGCCCATCATGTAATGGGCGGTGGGGATCACCTCCACGCGGCCGCCGGCGAGATCGAAGCCGCAATCCGCGCAGCGTTCCACCATGCCCTTGAAATTCTTCGCCACCTGCGCCGGGCCGAGATGGCTCATCTGGATGTGGACGCCGCCGTTTTGCGTGGCATAGCCATCGCGGATGCGGCGGATGATGGAGCGGCTCACCACGTCGCGCGTCGCGCGCTCGCCGCGCGGGTCGTAGAGGTGCATGAAGCGTTCGCCGGTGGAATCCAGCAGCCAGCCGCCGGCGCCGCGCAAGCCCTCCTCCAGCACCGTGCCGGTCATGCGCGTGTCCTCCCCCGCCAGCAGGCCGGTGGGGTGGAACTGCACCATCTCCATGTCGCGCAGCGGCAGACCCGCCCGCAGGGCCATGGCGAGGCCGTCGCAGGTCTTGTCGCCCGAGGGAGTGTGATATTTGTACATGGTGGGACCGCCGCCGGTGGCGAGCAGGGTGGCCCGCGCCCGCACGAACACCGGTTCGCCGGTGCGCATGTCCAGCATGACGACGCCCGCAAGGCCCGAGCCGTCGGCGGCGGGGATCAGGTCCAGCGCCCGATGATCCTCCAGTCGCCGCACGTCGCGCCGCCACACCTGTTCCGACAGGCGGTTGATGATTTCGATGCCGGTCAGATCGCCCTTGTGCACGGTGCGATCGAAGGTCTGCCCGGCGAAGGCCTTCTGGTGCACGCTGCCGTCGGGATTGCGATCGAAGAAGCAGCCCAGCTCATTCTCAAGCTCGCGGATGCGTACCTGCGCTTCGGTGACGAGGGTCCAGGCGAGATCCTGGTTGTTGAGCCATTTGCCGCCTTCGATGGTGTCCATGAAGTGGCGCTCGACGGAATCCCCCGGCGCGAGGGCGACATTATAGCCGCCCTGCACCATGCGGGTGCAGCCGCATTTACCGAGCAGCCCCTTCACCGCCACCGTCACGTCGAGGTCGGGCGCGGTCTTCTTGGCATGGAGCGCGGCGAACAGGCCGGCGCCGCCTGCGCCGAGAATGAGGATGTCGGTTTCCACCATGCGCAGGGCGGGGGTCATTCGCTGGCTCCGATGCTGGCGAGAACCGCATCGCGGCGGGCGGCCACGGCGTCCTGCACATTGGCGAACAGCGAGCCGCCATGGGAATCCATGCCCACCAGCAGCGGGCCGAAATCGCGGATGCGGAAGCGCCAAAGGCTTTCGGGATGCAGATCGTCCATATCGATATCCTCGATCTGCTCGATCCAGGTTGTCTCCAGTGCCGCCGCACCGCCGACGATGGCGAGATAGGCGCCGCCGAGATCGCGGAACGCCTCCAGCGTCGCCGGCCCCATGCCGCCCTTGCCGATGATGAGGCGCACGCCTTCGCGCTCC
>NCHM01000202.1 GCA_002257205.1 Rhizobiales bacterium 24-66-13
CAGGGGCCACGCGGGCGGAAGAGCGAGGAAGGGCCGGCCTGATGACCCACGGCAAATCCCGGGACGGCGAAGTGCTGCATGCCGTCGAGGGCGGGTCCGCGACGGCGCTCGCTACCGAGCGTACGCCGGATCTGAGCTATCTGCGTTCGGTGGTGGACCGGCGCCTGGGCTTGCTGCTGCCGACCACGGCCTCCAATCCCGCGACGCTGCACGCCGCCATGCGCCACATCCTGCTGGCGCCGGGCAAGCGGCTGCGTCCGCTGCTCGCCATGTCGGCGGCGCTGCGGCTCGGCGCCGACGAGCATGCGGTCCTCGATTGCGGCTGCGCGCTGGAGATGATCCATGCCGCGTCCCTCATCATCGACGATCTGCCCTGCATGGACGACGCGAAGCTGCGGCGGAACCAGCCGGCGACCCATGTGCAATTCGGCGAGGACGTGGCGGTGCTGGCCGCGATCTCCCTGCTGACCCGCGCCTATGGCGTGGTCGCCGCCTCTACCGCCGTGCCCGCGCCGGCACGGGTGGAGATCCTCGCCATCTACACCAATGCGGTCGGCTCCCTCGGCCTGTGCGGCGGGCAGTTCGACGATCTGCGCCCGGTGCCGGGGCGCAGCCTTGCCGCCACCGAGGATGTCAACCGCCGCAAGACCGGCCTGCTGTTCACCTCCGCCGTGGAGGCCGCCAGCCTTGTGCATGAGGCGAGCGCGGACGACCGGGAAGCACTGCGCGATTTCGCCAATCACGTGGGCCGCGCGTACCAGATCCTCGACGATCTGCTGGATGTGCAATCCACCGCCGCCGCGCTCGGCAAAGATGTCGGCAAGGACGAAGGCAAGGCCACCGTCGTCGCCTCGCTCGGCGCCTCGCGCGCGGTAGGTCTGCTGGACAGCCATCTGCGCGGCGCGGCGGACGCCTCCGACCGCATGTCCCGCCGCAGCGAGGGCGCCGACCCGCTGCGCGACTTCCTGCGCCATGCCTTCGGCGGCCTGCCCGGCGTCACTTTGCCGTGACCTTCCCCGCCCTGTCACGGCTGGCCGCCCGCCCCGCCCCGGCGGCCGCGCACAGGACACCGGTGCTGGAGATGGCCCATGTGAGTGCCAGCTATGGCACCCGCGCGGTATTGCACGACGCCTCGCTCGCGGTTTCGGCGGGCGAGATCACGGTTCTGCTCGGACCCAACGGTGCCGGCAAGACGACCCTGATCCGCGCCGTCTGCGGGCGCCTGCGGCCCGATCACGGAACCGTCCGCGTGAAGGGACATGCCGCCCATCTGAGCGAGGCGCGCCGGCGCATCGGCCTGGTGCCACAGGAACTGGCGCTTTATCCGAGCCTCACGGTGCGGGAAAATCTCGACATCTTCGCGCGCCTCGCCGGCATGCCGCGCGCCGAGATCGCCGGGCGGGTCGGCGCCGTGATGGAAGCCGCCGGCGTCGCCGCGCGGGCGAACGAGCGCATCGACCGCCTGTCCGGAGGCTGGAAGCGCCGAGCCAATATCGCCGCAGCTTTGGTGGGCGAACCGGCCCTGCTGGTGCTGGACGAGCCGACGGTGGGCGTCGACCGCGCAGCGCTCGCGGGCTTCGCCGATCTTCTGCGCGCGCTCGCGGCCGGCGGCCTCGCGGTGCTGATCGTGACACACGACCTGGAGCAGGCGGCGGCGGTGGCGGACCGTGTCGCGATTCTCGTCAACGGCCATGTGGCGCTGGAGGGGCCGATGCACGAGCTCGTGGCGCGGCGCTTCGGCGGGGCGCGGCGGGTGGAACTGCGCTGGTCGCACCCGCCCGACGGCGACACCCGCGCCCATCTCGTGGCCCTCGCCCTCCAGAGCGATCCGACCGGCACCACCTACACCGGCGGCCTTGCGGCGGGCACGGGGGCGCTCGCTGATCTTCTGCTCACCCTCGAGCAGCGCCATGTGATGCCGCGCGAAGTCTCCGTGCGCGAGCCCGACCTTGCCGCGCTTTATGCCGACGTGCTGGCCGAGGCGGCGCGATGATCGGCGCGATCATGAAGGCCATGGGCCTCACCTTGTTGCGCGACAAGGGCGCGCTGGTGATGACCTTCCTCCTGCCACCGCTGATGTTCCTGGTGTTCGCGGCGGTTTTCACCGGGGTGAGCGGCGATGACGCGCCGGTGAAGGCCGCGCTCGCCGATGCCTCCGGCAGCAAAGGCGGCCATGCGCTGTTTTTGGCCCTGCACAATGCCCCGCTGGTGCAGGCGGTCCCGGTCAGGGACGAGGCCGCCGTGCGCGACGCGGTGCGCTCCGGCGCCGCCGATGCCGGGCTGGTGATCGCCTCCGATCCGTCGGCGGGCGGCAATGCGGCGCCGCTCCTGATCCTCGCCGATCCCGGCCGGGCGGCGGCGGCGGGATTGCTGATGGCCCATGTGCAGGAAGTGATTTCCGAGCGCCTGCCGCAGATTGGGCTGCAGCGGCTCGGGGCGCAGATGCAGTCCATCGTCGGCAGCTTCACCCCCGAGCAGACCGAACAATTCGATCTTGCCCTGCAAGCAAGCGCGGAAAGCGTGGCCAAGGGCGAAAAGCCGCGCGGCGGCGACTTTTTCGCCCGCCAGACGGTGGATTCGCTGAAAGCCCTGCCCACCGTCACCTATTATGCCGGCGCCATCGCCGTGCTGTTCCTGCTCTTCTCCTCGGTACAGGGGGCGGCCTCCCTGGTGGAAGAGCGGCGTTCCGGCATCTTCGACCGCATCATCATGATGCCCGGCGGAACATGCGTGATGGTGCTCGGCAAGTTCGCCTTCATCACCCTGCAAGGGGTGGTGCAGGTGGCGCTTCTGTTCGCCGTCGCTGGACTGGTCTATGGGGTGGCGGTGCTGCCGCATTTCGGCACCTGGCTCGCCACCACGGTCGCCGCGGCGGCGGCCACCGCCAGCCTCGCCCTGGCCTTGGCCTCGGCGGCGCGCACGCGTCAGCAGGCACAGACTCTCTCCACTTTCGCGGTGCTGATGCTCTCCGCCATCGGGGGCAGCATGGTGCCGCGCTTCCTCATGCCCGCATGGCTGCAAAACGTCGGCTGGATCACCCCCAATGCCTGGGTGATCGAGGCCTATCAGGCCAGCCTTTGGCGGGGCGCCGCATTCGGCGAACTGGCGCCTGCGCTTTTCGTTCTTATTTGTTATGCTGGCGTCGGGCTTCTGGCCAGCATGGTGCTTGCGCGGCGCGATGTGCGGCTTGGCTGAAGCATCGTGCGCGGCGGCCGCGCGGCAAGGCGAGCCCAAAGGCCGGGCTTGAGAGTGAACCTTGAGGCAGAACAAGGCACGCGGGTCCGCATTTTGCTCGCATGCATGGGGCATTTTTTGCGCCCGCAGTTCCGGAATCCTGCTGGAGCCGGAAACCGGCCTCCAGCATCCGGGGCGGGCGTCCTGAACCTGAGTTTGAACCATGACCATTGCCTTGAATACGCTGATCGTCCTCGTCACCGTCGCCATCATGGAAGGTGTCGCCTGGGCGGCGCACAAATACATCATGCACGGCTGGGGCTGGGGCTGGCATCGCTCCCACCACGAGCCGCACGAGGATGTGTTCGAGCGCAATGACCTCTATGCCGTCGTGTTCGCTTTGCTCGCCATCGGCCTGATCATCTATGGATCGAACGGGTTCGGCCCACTCTATTGGGTGGGCGTGGGCATGACGGTCTACGGCTTCCTGTATTTCTTCGTGCATGACGGACTGACCCACCAGCGCTGGCCGTTCCGCTATGTGCCGCGCAACGGCTATCTCAAGCGCCTCGTGCAGGCGCATCGGCTGCACCATGCGGTGGACGGCAAGGAGGGCTGCGTTTCCTTCGGCTTCCTCTATGCCCAGCCGGTGCAGAAGCTGCGCGACCAATTGCGCGAAACCCATGGCGGTTCGCTCAAAAACCTGGACACCCGTTCGTGAGTCTCGCGCGTTCGGGGCAGGCGGGCGAAAAATCACGCCGTCCGCGCGCGCCCAGCGCGGCGGCGGTGGAGATGAAGCGCGCCTATGCCCGCCAGGGCGCCATCGGCCTTGGCCTCGCCGCGCTGGTCATGGGCGGCTGGCTGGCCGGGCACATCTTCGGGGTGTTTTTCCTGCGCCTCGCGCCGCCGGACATCTATGCCGCGCCGTTGGTGATCGCGCTCCAGACCTGGCTCGACGTGGGCCTGTTCATCATCGCGCACGATTGCATGCACGGTTCGCTGGCGCCGTTCCGGCCGAAGATCAACCTCTGGGTGGGGCGGATCGCGCTCGGCCTCTATGCGGCCTTCAGCTATGATCGCCTCCTGCCGAAGCACCATGACCACCACCGGCATTCCGGCACGCCAGACGATCCCGATTTCGACGCCGACCATCCCGACCATTTCTGGCCCTGGTTCGCGCGCTTCATGCGCACCTATTTCGGCTGGCGCGAATTCGCCATCCTCACCGTGGTGCTGGCGGTCTATATCCTGATCATCGGCGCGCCGGTTGTGAACGTGCTGCTGTTCTGGGCGCTGCCGGCACTGCTCTCGGCGCTGCAATTGTTCTATTTCGGCACCTATCTGCCGCATCGCCACGGCGAGCCGGGCTTCGCCGACACCCACAATGCCCGCAGCAATGAATTCGGCTATGCGCTGTCGCTGCTGACCTGCTTCCATTTCGGCTATCACCACGAGCACCATGAGGCGCCCTACGTGCCGTGGTGGCGGCTGCCGAAATATCGGCGGGAGAATACAGCGGGACGCGGCTGAGCGTTTCGCCCGGCGCTCTCCCTATCTCCGGCCCACCGCCGACACGATCAGCTCCGCCGCCTCGCTCACCCCGCCGCTGGCGGTGATCTCGCTTTGGATGCGCCGTGCGGCGATGGCATAGGCGGGGTCGGACAGCACGAGGCCGAGCGCCTCTTCCACCCGCCGCGCCGATGCCTTCTTCGCCGGGAAAATGCGCGCGACGCCGCTATAGAGCAGGCGCGCGGAGATGCCCGGCTGCTCGAACGCGATGGGCATGGCCACCAGGGGCACGCCCAGGCTCAGCGCATCCATCACCGTGTTAAAGCCGGCATGGATCACCGCCGCTTTGCAATGGGCGAGCACCTGGCGCTGCGGCACGAAGGCCCGCACGACGGGATCGCCCGGCAGCGCCCGCGCCGCCTCTTCGCTCAAGAGCCCGCCATGGGCGAGCACAAGCCGCACGTTCAGCTTCTGCGCCGCCCGCGCCACCGCCTGGAACAGATCCGCCCGCGCGCCCTGCAAGGTGCCGAGCGAGCAGAACACCAGCGGGCGCCCGTCGCCATGCACGTCGAAATCGAGCGTCGCCTCGGCTTCCGGCGTGCGGAACGGGCCACAATAATGGAACGCGGCCGGCAGTTCGCTGCGCGGGAAATCCAGCCCCGCCACGCATTGCGCCGCTTGCAGGAGGGGCGAAAAGCCCTGGTCCGCCAGCGGATCCAGTCCGAAGGCTTTGGCGTGCCGCGCCACCACCTTGGCCATGGGCTTCATGAGGAAATCGGTGACGCGCCAGCCGCCCTCGTTCCACCAGCGGCCCTTCTCGGTGGGATCGTACGGCCAGTCCACGAATGGCGGCGGAACGCCAATCTCGCGATTGAGCGGCAGCGCGGTGGCGGTCGAGACGAACGGCAGCTTGAGATGCCGCGCCACCAGGGCGCCGGCGGCCTCCGTCTGATCGGCGATCACCGCATCTATGCGCTCGGCGCGAAACGCGTCCGGAAGGTCGCGGCAAAGCATGTCGGTGATTTCAGCCGTGTCGCGGATCACGGCCAGGAGGCCGAGCGGCCCGGTGGGATTGGCGAGCTTGTGAAGATGGGCCTTCAGCGCGCCTGCGGGATGGCTGGAAAGCCCCACGGCGCGGAACCCGACCGGCGCGCCGCGCACCATCTCCGCCGCATCCGCCATATGGAAGAATGTGACGCGATGGCCACGCGCCACCAGATCGCGCGACAGCGCCATCAGCGGGTTGAAATGCCCGGAGAGCGGCGGGGCGACGACGGCGAAATGCAGGGAGGTCATGCCGGGCGGGTCCACAGCGTCTTCGGGCGGGAAACCTCGGCGGAGGCGAGGCGCGAGAACGCCGCCTGCACCGCGCCCGCAGCGGCAAAGCCGATTTTCTCGCCCTTGGTGGTGGAGCGCCGCTCATCCCAGGCATAAGGACCTGCCGCGCGCACCTTGGTGCCGATGGCGCGATATACCGCCCGTGCGGTCGTGATCGCGCAGGCCGAGCGGAACGGCAGCGCACGCACGCCGATCAGCGCGGACTCATAATAAGGCTCGGCGAGATCCAGCAGCCGCGCCACCACGTCCGCCACCTTCTGCCGGTTCTCAAGCAAGGCGACCTCGTCCGGCTCGACGCCGCCGGCGCGCAGCCAGTCCGCCGGCAGATACACCCGGCCGATGCCGGCATCCTCCACCACGTCGCGGGAAATATTGGTGAGCTGGAAGGCGAGGCCGAGATCGCAGGCGCGGTGCAATACTTCGTCGTCCCGTGCGCCCATGATCAGCGCCATCATCACGCCGACCACGCCCGCCACATGGTAGCAATAGGAGAGCGTGTCCTCGATCGTCTCATATTTGCGGTCCTCCACATCCATGCGGAAGCCCTCCAGCAAATCGAGGGGATAGCGCTCGGGAATATCGTTGCGGCGGATCACCTCGGCGAAGGCGGCGAAGGCGGGATGCGCGCTCGGCAGGCCGCGATAGGCGCGGTGGGTCTCTTCATAGAGCCCGTCCAGGCGCGCCTGTGCGCTCTCGCTCGGAGCGACCCGGCCGTGGCCCAGCTCCTGCCCGTCCACCACATCGTCGCAATGGCGGCACCAGGCGTAAAGCATCACGGCGTCCGCCCGGGTGCGCGGATCGAACAGCTTGGCCGCCGCCGCGAAGCTCTTCGAGCCCTTGGCGATGGCCGCTTCGCTCGCGGTGAGAACCTCGCTCACGCCCGGCCCTCCTTCGCGG
>NCHM01000203.1 GCA_002257205.1 Rhizobiales bacterium 24-66-13
TCAGGAGTTCGTGCGGAGCCGCAGCACGGTGCCGTTCGTTGCGGACGACATCATGGAGACCTTCGATGATTTCCGGGCAGAGGAGGCATTTCGCCTGTTCGCGGAGATGGCCCAAGCCGGTCAGGTGATCTATCTCACGCACCACCTGCATCTGTGTGAGATCGTCAAAAAAATCTGCCCCAGCGTGCGCCTGCATAGGGTCGACGAGCCCGTGCCAGACTCCGCGCAGGAGTGAAATTTCTCACTCAGTTCATTTGGTCTACGATCGGTTTCGAACAGTCGTTTGCTTGGCACCAAGGTTGTTCACACTCATCGAAGGTGCCCCGAAATCGCAGGCTCGATCGGCGTCGATATCCTCAACTCGGCCAGGAAGTCCACGATCACTCCGTCGCTCGGCGATCAAGAAATCAAGCTTCTCAACGCCAGACAGCATTCCAGCTGAGGAGCGACGGATGGCAAATCGGGTCGAAGTATCCTTCGAGGAGAGGTCCCGCAAGGTTCAGATCACCATGCTCGGTGGGTACATCACGGCGCTGACGATGGCGGAGCCGGAAGAACCTGCGTGCCAGATCGCCGGAGCCATGGAGGAGCTCCGGCAAAAGCCGCCGACGTGCCCCATTGATCTTGGGCCGCCGGGGCTCCAACCAGCTCGCGCAGGATCCCATTTGTCTGCAATAGCAGTTTCGATTGCGAACTCACGAGGCCTCTGTGCTAAAGGTCAAGCTGCAGCACAGCACAATCGCTTGCGCATGCTGCAAGACGGAATGGGGGTGGAAATGAACTCAAGGAATTGTGTCGCTGCCGTATTAATGCTGCTTTCGATCATGTCAATGGGACCGAATTCTGCAAATGCACAAATGCAGATCAAGGGTGTGGACGAAACCACAGCGGAAATAGTGCGGCAATATTTTTCTAAATACATGATGGCAGAGATCTGCATTACGCGGTACGGAATGTTAAGCCCCGCCGCATTGAAATCCATGGGCGTCTACATCAAAGATAAGTTCAACGACGTTAATCAGGAAGCCAAAGACGCGATCTGGTCAATTACAAAGGCTAATGTCTCCGGGGTTGCTGCACAACTATCCCCTTACGCATGTAGCGGTATGATTCAAAGTCTACTTCAAATCTTTCCGAGAAATATATTGATGCCGCAGGGTGAAAGTAAAAGCCCATTTTAATTTAAGGGACTGTGAGAGGTTTCTAGGTATTCAGTCCCGACGTGAGCTGGCTAGGTAACGCAGAAAGTGCTCTGGTTCGCCAGCCCAGGCTTTACAGATGGCTTCATAGGGCGTGAGGCCTGCGAGGGTCTTGAGGCGTTTGGCAAAGTTCTAGGCGTCGAGGAATGCCGAGAGATGGGCGCTGAGCGCTGGTGAGTGCTGTAATGGTAGCGCTTGAGTGTCGCCTCCTTGAGCGTGCGGTTCATCCTCTCGACCTGGCCGTTGGCCCAGGGATGATTAGGCTTGGTGAAGCGATGTTCGATGCCGTGTTCCAGGCACACCCGGTCGAACATATGCACGCGGTAGCGGACCGTCGGCCCTGTGCGGTGCTGGATGGCATCGCCAAACTGGATGCGATTATCGGTGAGCACCGTGTGGATCCGGTATGGCAAGGCTTCGACAAGGGCTTAGAGGAAGCCGGCGGCGGTCTCGACGTCGGCGGCCGGATGCAACTGAAAAGGCAAACTTGCTGGTCCGGTCGAGGGCGACGAACAGGTGGAGCTTGCCCTCTTCGGTCCGGACTTTGGCAATGTCGATGTGGAAGTAGCCAATGGGGTAGCGCCTGAACGCCCCTTTTGGCTTATCGCCCTCGACCTCCGGGAAGCGGCTGATGCCGTGCCGCTGCAGGCAGCGATGCAGCGATGAGGGTATGAGATGCCGGATCGTGGCCTGGAGCGCGTTAAAGGCAATCGTCCAAGGGGAGCAGGGTGAGCTTGCGGAAGGCGACGACCGCCGCCTCCTTTTCGGCCATTAGAGCCGTCGAACACACCCTCTTCGGCCCCATTGGCGCATCCTGCACGAAGGCCCGCTTGCGCCACTTGGCCACCGTCTTCGGATTAAGTCCCTACCGCGCCGCTAGCTCTTTGAGCGGAGCTTTCGATCGCTGTATCGCAGTTCGGATAGCGTGCGTGGTCGTGGCGCTGCCATGGAGTACCTGGCCCATAGCTGATCCTTCCAATCAAGATCAGCTAACCTGATTCCATCACGCCACGGGACCAGACACTTAGGTCACAATCGCTCCATTTTTACATTAAGTAAATCATTGGCAAATGCGCGGATAATTAGTGCTTCAAACATCGATATCATCTCTGCTGGAGCGATTTCGTAAGCACTAAAATATGCAGAGAGATCATGTAGTTTCATGGGAGTATTAACAATTCGCCGAATCTTTTCCTCATTTTCGCGGTACTCAACATTGCGAGCAGGATGACCAACCAGTTTAATCCGCTGAACCTCGTCTCGACTCCGATTAAAGACGCTATTCATTTCTTTCCAGAGGCTTTGCCTCACTGCTTTCCCCGCATATAGTGCACGCCCACGGCTATCGTAGAAGATGTAAATCCCGTAGGATCTGTAAACTGCATCCCGAACTCCTTTGTAATAGCGGTGAGTTGTTCCGTTATCCTCAAATTCTGTAAAGAGTTCAGAGCGTGCTCCATGCTTGGATTCAACCGGTGAAATAGGAAAATACTCTACAATAGGTCGGATAAATTTGTCTGTCTTAGTCGATTTTTTGGTCACAGATGTACCCCTTGGGCGTCGTTCAGCATCGATTTGCAATCATGAGTAACGTGGCAACCGAAGCTGTCGGGAGCCTGTCTTTTCGTCAAATTGTAAATGGAACTCGCTGCAGGGGCCTCTGAGAGAATTGTTTATATCACGGGGAAGCCTGATATCGCTTTGCCATGACCTAAGCCCGCTTTCTCCTCCGGTTTAGGAAAGAACTCGCCGTTGTTTTTTGCCTTAGGCGGAGACGGTTTCCAATGTGGTTATCGCGACGAACTCTTCGGGAAATCGATGGCCGACGCCGAATGGATGCGGTTCAGATTGTAGTCCTCCTTCCACGAACTGCCCGGGTCGAGAGCAAGGATCTCATTTAACCATTCGTCCCGGAGCCGGCGATTGAGGCTCCTCACGACGTCGTTCTGTTCCGATTTTCCCAGGTGCGTGTAGGGCGTTCTATGCCCGTCTGCTGGCGCCATTTGAGGACCACCATCGAGGTCAATTCCGTGCTGTTGTCCAAGACAATGGCAGAGCCCCCCAGCCTTCGTCGCGACAATTGCCAATTAGCTGCGCCTCCTGATAGCAATCCGTTCTGGGGTAAAAGTGCGCGCCGGCTTCGCAGTCTTACGGACAGCCGGAAAGAGCGCAATTGTTAGCGTGAGATGGGAAAAGGGCGGGGTCGCATGACTACCTTGTACGAGGACACCAATCCGCGCGAGCTGCGCGTCCTGCTAGAGGAGATCCACAACGGCAATGCGGTGCTTCCGGAATTCCAACGGGACTTCGTCTGGGAGCCAGGGGCGGTGGCGGAGCTTATCTGTTCCGTGGCGAACGGCTTTCCCGCCGGCAGTATCCTGAGGATCCGGAATTCGAGGAATCATTTTGCCTCCCGCGGAATTGAAGGCGCGCCAGCGCCGCAGCCTCACGCCACATTTCTCGTGCTCGATGGACAGCAACGCCTCACCTCGCTGTATCAGGCGCTTTTTGGTACCGGTCCATTTCGTTATTTTCTAGACATTAAGAAGCTAATCGAGGGTGCCAATATCGATGACGAGAATGTTGTTTTCTACCATCGTGCCGAACGGCAGCATGCCAAGGCGTTTCTTGCAGAAGGCCAGGGCACGGATGCACGTGAAATCGCCTTCCAGAACCAAGCAAAGAATCTAATATTCCCGCTAGGATATCTTGAAGGATCTCTCCATGCTTTTAACACATGGAAAGGTAGGGTTCTAAAGTATAATCTAACGGAGAATAACGGAAATGAAATGCTTAAGCTCAATGATGCTTTAGATGATATTGCGAATCGTTACATTGCGCCGATCAGCGCATATCGGTTTCCGGTGGTGACCCTATCGGCGGAAACTTCAGCGGAAGCAATCTGTACGATATTCGAGACCTTAAACAAGACCGGTATAAAACTTTCGCCGTTCGAATTGCTCACGGCGCGGTTTTTCCCACAGGGCATCTATCTTCGTGATCTTTGGAGCGCGGCCCAGGAAAAGTACCCGATCATTGAAGAGTTTCAGCTCGACCCATATACGGTGCTGCAGGCGGTGACATTGCTTGCGACCAATCCCGCGACGCTGAAACGTCGCGTGCTCATGGACCTGAAAGGACCGCAGATATCGGAGAACTGGGATCGGACCGTCGAAGCGCTCGCGCAGGGTCTGACATTTCTGGGCGAAGAGTGCGGGATTATGACGCCGAAATGGCTCCCCTACGGCTCCATGCTGGTCCCCCTCGCAGCCGTGATCGCCAAGAACCCCATCGCCGCGGCGGGACCCGTCGCGGGCGCGCGTCGCGAGAAGCTGAGATGCTGGTTCTGGCGCGCAAGCCTTGGTCAGTACTACGATTCCGCGGCCAATTCGAAAAGCCAATTGGACTATGAGCAGCTTCCCAAATGGTTCGGGGGCGGGGTAGCTCCGGACTCTGTTTCATCTTTCCAATTCAAGACCGCCGAGCTGAATCAGGTCACGCCGCGCCAGCGAGCCATCTATCGCGCCCTGATGTGTCTGGTCATGTCCAACGGTGCGCGGGACTTCCACTCGAACCAGTCCATGACGGCAGCGCTCATGCGTGCAAACGAGGTGGATGACCACCACTTGTTTCCGCTCGCATTCCTAAAGGAAAGTGATCGGCGAAATCCGAAAGCGGAGTTCGATAATGTGCTTAACAGGACGCTGATCGACGCAAAGACGAACAAAAGCATAGGCGCCAACAGCCCGGCCATCTACCTTGCTCCAATCGATGAGATGCAAGGCCGCTCTCAGGTGGATGCCATTCTGGCGTCCCATGGCATCGAAGGGCAGACGCGAGACGCCCTGCGAGCCGCCGAGTATCGGAGTTTCCTGGAGAATCGGAGGGCTTGGTTCGAGGCCCGCATCGCGCAGGCCACGAGCCTGCCCGGACAGCCCTCCGTGGAGGCGGCGTGATGCGCCCCTCCCGGCTTGGCTCGGGCCAAGCCGGGAGGGGACATTCTGAGGAAAATCCTACTGCGCTGAGCTGATAGGGAGAAATCCGATTGGCCGGTTTACGGCGTCAGGCCTCCCCTCCATTTCCGCCGCCAAAGCCTGCACCAGAAAGTCGGGATCTCTGTCCCCCGTTACCTCGGCCTTGCGAGCCACCAACGCGAAGTCGCCCGGCGTGAGAACGCTGAGGGTATCCAGCCTCAGGGGTGGCGCGATGCTGAAGGTGTGGCGAAATAGAGCGCGGGCTTGTGCGCGCCCTAAAGGCAGGAATTTCACCTTGAACAGGAAGCGCCGCGCGGCGGCAGGGTCGAGGCTCACGCCGAAGTTGGTAGTGCAGGCGAAAGGAAAGGGATGCCGCTCCATCCAGGTGAGCATCTCGTTCACCTGCTGCAGCTCCCAGGAATGCCTGGCGGTGGCCCGGTCGCGCAACAGGGAATCGGCTTCCTCGAAAATCAGGAAGGCGCGCTTGGTCTCCGCTTCACGGAAGCAGGTGGCTATGTTCTGTTCAGTCTGGCCGACATACATTCCGAGTAGATCGCTGGCCCGTTTTTCCACCACTTCAAGGCCCATTCGGCCCGCTAAATGGCGCGCATAAGCGCTCTTGCCGGTGCCGGGCGGGCCGGACAGGCACATGGAAATGTCGGTCCGTCCGCTGACGACAACCTTCTCCGTCAAATGGTCGAGATCCTCATCCGCGCACGCGAACGCGGCGTGGAACTCCGCCTTTGGAGATTCCCGGCTAACGGGTCGTCGGTCCATGACCTTCAGCACGGAGGAAGTCGCACGTAGAGCGGCCGCGGTGCCTGCATCGCACAGGCTCGCGGCACGCAGGCCGTGGTCGATAAGGGCGGGCGGGGCGTCGAGGCAGGCGAGGGCATGCACGTCGCCCTGGCTCAAAGCCAGCCCGTGCCGCGTCGCCGCCCGCCGCACGATGCGGGCGCGTGCCGAGCGGTCGAGATTCGGGAACTCGAGTGCATAGGTCATGCGGCGTAGGACCGCTTGTCCAAGGCGCCCGGGGTGGTTGGAGATGAAGAGGGTGGGAGAGGGATTGCCTTCCACTAGATTATTCATAAACACCTTCGCGCCACGGCGGTCGGCGCCGCGGCTATCATCCACGCCAACGAAAATGTCCTCGGCCTCGTCGACCACCAAAAGCAATCGCTCCATGCGGCTCGACAGCTTCTGGGCTAGCGCCAGAGCGCCGACACGCTGCTGCCGATCCGGCTCCTCGCCGGCATTCACGCTCTCGCCCACGAACAGGGCATGCAGGCCGAGGCGCGCGGCAAGCACCGACGCGAACGCCGACTTGCCGGTGCCAGGGGTGCCGTGGAGCAGGATGTTGATGCCGCGCGCCTTTCTCTTGATAGCGGCTTCGAGAATGGCAGCTGCCATCTCCCCGTCCTCGCCGAGCTGGGAGAAGTCTTCCCAACTGAGCGCGGTGGCCTTGGGTATGCCGAGGAGGATTTGCCGTAGCTTGTCCGGCGCCCCATGGGGTGCACGGGCAATCCTGGTCGTTGACGCGCTCGGGGCGAAGTCATTGTCTCGGCGATCCTCCACGATCCCGAACATCACGAGGGGCGCCTCGGGCCCGAGCCGGCGCGACGCGACGGCGGGCGAAAGCGCGAGCAGCGCCGCGATATTCCGCAGATTCACCTCTTCCTGGCGCGGGACGAGCAGCCGCTCCGGGATGAAGTGGGAGGTGAGCGCCAGG
>NCHM01000204.1 GCA_002257205.1 Rhizobiales bacterium 24-66-13
GCACCCCGCCGAGCCGAGCACTTCACGCACCACGGGGATGTCGCGCGCGAGCACGGGAAGCCCGCGCGTCGCCGCTTCCAGGGGCGGCAATCCGAACCCTTCGGCCAACGAGGCAAACAGCAGCGCGTGGGCGCCGGCATAATGCGCCGCCACCTCGGCGTCCCCGAGGTCCTGATGCCAGAACAGCCGCTGCCCGAACCAGGGCGAGCCGCAGATGATCTCCAGCATGTCCTCGCTCATCCAGCCGCGACGGCCGATGATCACCAGCGGCCGGTCATAGCCCTCGCGCCAGAGCCTCTCGAACGCGGCGACGGCATCGCGATGGCCCTTCTTGGGCTCCACCGTGCCCACCATCAGCCAGGGCCGCCGCGCGAGAACGGCGCGCTGCGCATCGCTCAGCGCGGCGGAGACTGCGCCCTGCCCGTCCGTCGGATCAAAGCCATTATAGGCGATCGCGCCGCGGACCTCATGGCCGTGCCAGCGCGCAAATTCGCGCAGGTCGTTGAGGCTCTGGCCGGAGACCGCATAAAAATGTCCGCCCAGCGCCACGGCCTGGATCAGGGCACGCTCGAATTTCAGCCGCCAGGGATGTTGATAGAAGGTCGGCGTGAGCGCCGGCAGAATGTCGTGGACGAGAAACACGATCTCGGCTCCTGCGGCGGATGCCCGCCGATAGGCGCTGAAATCCATCTCATGCCAGAAGCCGGCGCAGAACAGCACGTCGCCCGGCGCAAAGGGGATCGCCTCGCCCTGCACCGGCGCAGGTGCGAGGGCGGCGCGTGCCGCTGGGACAAGCCGCTCCATCGTTCGAGAAAGGGCCGCGCTGCCGCGCTTCAGCGGCGCCGCTGGCACCAGGGCTGCCAGAAGATTGCCGCCCGCAGACAGCACGCGGCTGCCATAGCGCAATACTTCAAGGCCTGTACCGATGGCCATGCGAACCGCCAGAGGCGGTTTGGGCGGCTTTTTGCGGAACGCCGATGAGCGGTGCCAGCCGGCGCGTGAAACCGCCGTCGGCGGTGCATTCCACCAGATCGAACCCGACGCCCGCCTCTGCGGCGAAGCGCGCGCCATGGACGGCATATTGGGCCACCACCCGATGGATGCCGAGCGGCGCCGGATCGGGCTTCACGAACGATGTGTCCAGCAGCACCCGCCGCACCAAGGGTCGATGCCGGGCATGGTCCTGCTGGATCACCGGATCAGGCATCGAACTGCATTCCTCACGATCGATGCACCGCCCGGCGCATCAGCCCATGGCGGCATCATTCGCACGGATCGGGATAAATCTTGCTCGGGTAGCGGGCATGGCCACAAAAAAAATCAGCCGCAGGCGGTGCGGCTGATTTTCACATTTCCTCGGAAATTCCCCGATCAGGTATTCCGGGGTCAGGTATTCCGGGGTCAGGTGTTCATGGAATCGAAGAAATCCTGGTTCGTCTTGGTCTGGCGCAATTTGTCCATGAGGAATTCGATGGCGTCCACCGTGCCCATGGGATTGAGGATGCGCCGCAGGACGTACATCTTCTTGAGCACGTCGGCGGGAACCAGAAGTTCTTCCTTGCGGGTGCCGGAGCGCGTGATGTCGATGGCGGGAAACACCCGCTTGTCGGACACCTTGCGGTCCAGGATGACTTCCGAATTGCCGGTGCCCTTGAACTCTTCGAAGATCACTTCGTCCATGCGCGAGCCGGTATCGATGAGCGCGGTCGCGATGATGGTGAGCGAGCCGCCTTCCTCGATGTTACGCGCCGCGCCGAAGAAGCGCTTGGGCCGCTGGAGGGCGTTGGCATCCACGCCGCCGGTCAGAACCTTGCCGGAGGAGGGGACCACCGTATTGTAGGCGCGGCCGAGGCGGGTGATGGAATCCAGCAGGATCACCACGTCGCGGCCATGTTCCACGAGGCGCTTGGCCTTCTCGATCACCATTTCGGCGACCTGGACATGGCGCGAGGCCGGCTCGTCGAAGGTGGAGGAGATCACCTCGCCCTTCACCGAGCGCTGCATGTCCGTGACTTCCTCCGGCCGCTCGTCGATGAGCAGCACGATCAGGAAGCATTCCGGATGATTGGCGGTGATGGACTTGGCGATGTTCTGCAGCAGCACCGTCTTGCCGGTACGCGGCGGCGCGACGATCAGCCCGCGCTGGCCTTTGCCGATGGGCGAGACGATGTCGATGATGCGCGCCGAATAGTCCTTCTTGGACGAATCCTCGAATTCCAGCTTCAGGCGTTCGTCGGGATAGAGCGGCGTCAGATTGTCGAAATTAATCTTGTGCCGGGTCTTTTCGGGGTCTTCGAAATTAATCGTATTGACCTTGAGAAGCGCGAAATAGCGTTCGCCCTCCTTGGGGCTGCGGATCTGGCCGTTGACCGTGTCGCCGGTCCGCAGGCCGAAGCGGCGGATCTGGGAGGGCGAGACATAGATGTCGTCCGGGCCGGGCAGATAATTGGCGTCGGGCGAGCGCAGGAAGCCGAAGCCGTCCTGGAGCACTTCGACGACGCCCTCGCCGATAATCTCGGTTTCGCTGGCGGCGAGTTGTTTCAAAATCGCGAACATCAGCTCCTGCTTGCGCAGGGTGCTCGCGTTTTCGACCTCGTTTTCTTCAGCGAAGGCGAGCAGTTCGACGGGGGTTTTGGACTTGAGATCCTGGAGTTTCACTTCCCGCATATGGGAAAGCCTCGAAATCTTGAATTGGGCCGGCGGCTTCGTGAACCAAAGCCGGGCAGATGGAAGGGGCGGGGAATCGCAGATCTTCAGGAAACACCGGGATACCGGAATCTCACCTGACGTTCCGTGTTGGCCCCATGACGTGGCCATAAAAACGAAACGCGCGCTGCCTGCGTTTAGGAAAGCCTGAGAACAATACCGGAATCGTAGGCCTTTATGCAAGCCCCGTCGAAGCCTGCCGGCTCATCAAAAGGGCTTAAGGATCACCAGGATCACGATGCCGATCATCAGGAGGGTCGGCACCTCGTTGGCAATACGGTAGAATTTGGCGCTGCGGGTGTTGCGGTCCTCGGCGAAGGCCCTGGTCCATTTCGCGCATTCCCCGTGGAAAGCGGACAAGGCGAGCACCAGAACCAGCTTCGCGTGCAGCCAGGGCGCGGAAATCCAGCCGCCCTCATAGATCAGGAAACCGCCTGCTAGCCAGGTCACGATCATGGCCGGGTTGGAAATCGCCTTCAGCAGGCGGCGTTCCATGACCTTGAACGTCTCCGATTGGACCGAGCCCTTGGGCGCGTCGCAATGGTAGACGAACAGGCGCGGCAGATAGAACAGCGAGGCCATCCAGGCGATGACCGCCATCACATGCAGCGCCTTGATCCAGAGATAGAGCATCTCAGCGTCCGCCTCGAACAGCTTTTGTGCACCGGAAAATCACAGGCTTATCCGCACCTTTTCCACAAGGTTTTCCACATGTGCGATGGGGGTCTCCGGCTTAATGCCGTGGCCCAGGTTGAAGATGTGCCGTGTACCCTGGAAATCCTTGCGGATATTGAAGATTTCCTCATCCAGCTGGGCCCCTCCGGCAATCAGCCGCAGCGGGTCCAGATTGCCCTGGAGCGCCACCTTATCCCCAAGCCGCGCCCGCGCAACCTTCCGATCCGCGCTCCAGTCGAGCCCGATGCCATTGAGGTCGAGGGCCGCCAGCTTCTCCAGCGCCTCCATGCTCGCGCCCTTGGGGAACGAGATGATGCGCGCGCCGGGATGCACCGCCCGCACCCCCGCGACGATCCGCGCCAGGGGTTTCGCGCACCAGCGCTCGAACGAAGCCGGATCGAGCACGCCGGACCAGGTGTCGAAAATCTGCACCGCGTCGGCACCGGCGGAAATCTGCCCGTTCAGATGAGCGATGGACATCTCCACCAGCACGTCGATCAGTGTCTGGAACAGCGCGGGATCGCGCAGCGCGAGCAAACGCGCCGGCCCCTGGTCGTCGGTGCCTTGCCCGGCCACCATATAGGTCGCAACCGTCCAGGGCGCGCCACAGAAGCCGATCAGCGCGGTTTCACGGGGCAGGGCCGCTTTCACAAGGGAAAGCGCCTCATAGACCGGCTGGACGCGATCCGGGTCGAGCGCACCGCGCAGCGCCGCCACCGCCGCGCCGCTCGTCACCGGCACGAGACGTGGGCCCTCGCCGGCTTCGAAGCGCACATCCACCCCGAGCGCATGGGGAATGACCAGAATGTCGGAAAAAATGATCGCCGCATCGAAGGCGAAGCGCCGGATCGGCTGGAGCGTCACCTCGGCGGCGAGCTTGGGCGTGTAGCACAAGGTGAGGAAATCGCCGGCCGTCGCACGCACGGCGCGATACTCGGGCAGATAGCGCCCGGCTTGCCGCATCATCCAGAGCGGAGGGATCGCCTGGGGCACGCCATCGAGCACGGCGAGAAAGGGGGAAGGCTGCGCCGCGCTGTTCGTCATCCCGCTCCAACTATCTAAAAAGGAATCTTATTTAAGAGAGAGTCTTTTATGTCTTAACGGTTGATTAACTATTCGCAGCGCCGTCGACAACCGGTCCACAGGCTGACACGTCCGCGCACCCCTCGCCATGAGCCGGCCAACAATCGTTAACAAAAGGTAAATCGCCCCGCGCCGGGAGATATCCCCACAAGCCCACAGAGGGTGCCTTTGGTTAAGTCCCCACGGGTTCAATTGTGGACGACGATCCCCATGACTCTTTCGCCGGCCTTGCATGACCCCCTTGGGCGTGCGTTTCTGCACCAACCGTCCACAGGCCGGTGGATAAGTGGCAGGATATGACGTGACGGCACCGCGCGTTCCCAATGAGAGCTATTTCCATCTGCACTTGGTCTCGGATGCCACCGGCGAGACGCTGATCAATGTCGGCCGCGCCGCCTGCGCCCAATATGCCAATGTGCTGCCGATCGAGCATGTGTACCCGCTCGTGCGCTCCATGAAGCAGCTGGAGCGGGTGCTGATCGACATCGAGAACAATCCCGGCATCGTGCTCTACACGCTGGTAGACAAGGAAGTCCGCGAGCGGCTGAAGGAGCGCTGCCGGGAACTCGGCGTGCCCTTCCTCTCGGTTCTGGCGCCGGTGGTGCAGATGTTCCAATCCTATCTGGGCGGCGAGCCGCAGCCGCGCGTGGGTGGGCAGCACGCGCTGGATGCCACCTATTTCAAGCGCATCGACGCGCTCAATTTCACCGTCATGCACGACGACGGCCATATGACCGACGATCTGGAGCTGGCGGACGTGGTGCTGCTTGGCGTGTCGCGCACGTCCAAGACGCCTACCTCCATCTATCTCGCCAATCGCGGCATCAAGACCGCGAATATCCCTCTCGTGCCCAATGTGCCTTTGCCGCTGGGCCTGGAACGGCTGAAAAAGCCGCTGATTGTGGGCCTCGTCGCCAGCGCGGAACGGATCGTGGAGATCCGCCAGAACCGTCTTCTCGGATTGAATGCCGCGACCCCGAACACCGCTTATGTAGACCGCGAGGCGGTGTCCGAGGAACTCGCCCTCTCGCGCCGCCTGTGCGCGCGCCATGGCTGGCCGCTGATCGACGTGTCGCGCCGCTCCATCGAGGAGACGGCGGCCGCCATCATCGGCCATCTCTCCGAGCGCCGCCGTCGCGCCATCGTGGAAACCTGAGCGGACGGACCGGCCCATGACTCTCTGGCGCGGTACTCTCTGGCGCGGCCCTTCTCCCCTCGCGCTCGCTTCGCGCAGCATCACCCGGCGCGCCCTGCTGGAAGCCGCCGGCCTGTCGGTGGAACTGGTGGACGGCGATGTGGACGAGCGCGCCATCGAAGCCGCAGCGCCGGCCTGCGAGGCCGGGCCGGACGATGTCGCCCGCATGCTCGCCCGCGCCAAGGCGTTCGCGGGCGCACGGCAGGTCGATGCGGATCGTCTGGTGGTCGGCGCCGACCAGACCCTGGCGCTGGCTGGCGAGGTGTTTCACAAGCCGAAGGACCGCGCGAGCGCCCGTGCCCAGCTCTCCCGTCTCGCCGGCCGCACCCACGCCCTGCATTCCGCCGTGGCGGTGGTGCGGGACGCGGAAGTGGTGTTTGAGACCGTCCAGACCGCCCGTCTCACCATGCGCGCCCTCTCCGATACCGCGCTCGACGCCTATCTCGACGCCGCGGGACCGGCGGTGCTCGCCAGCGTCGGCGGCTATCAGCTGGAAGGGCTGGGCGTGAATTTGTTCGAGGCCATCGAGGGCGATCATTTCACCATTCTCGGCCTGCCGCTCCTGCCGCTGCTGGGATTCCTGCGCGACGAGGGCGTTTTGCTGTGAGCGTGAAACTGTGCATCAGCGGCCATCCGGTGGCCTATTCCCGCTCGCCCATGCTCCATGGTTATTGGCTGGAAAAGCACGGTCTTTCCGGCACCTATGGCCGCGAGGACGTGCCGCCGGAGGACGCCGCCGCGTTCTATGCGGATTTCGCCGCGCGCGGCTATGCCGGTGGCAATGTGACCGCGCCAAATAAGGAAATCGCCTTTCGCGCGGTCGCCGAGGCGGACGAGACCGCTCGCGCGCTCGGGGCGGTGAATACGCTCTGGTTCGAGGATGGGCGTCTCCACGGCGGCAATACCGACGTCTATGGATTTATGGCCAATCTCGATGCCGGCGCGCCGGGCTGGGACACGAGCGGCGGCCCGGTGCTGGTGCTCGGCGCGGGTGGGGCCGCGCGGGCCATCGTTTATGGCTTGCTGTCGCGCGGCGTGGAGAAGCTCTGGCTCGCCAATCGCACGCTCGACCGCGCGCAGGCGCTGGCGGACCAGTTCGGGCCGCGCGTGGTGCCGATTTCCCTTAATGAGATCGCCGCGCCCCTGGCGGATGCGGCTTTGCTGGTGAACACCACGTCGCTCGGCATGAAGGGCCATCCGCCGCTGGAGCTCGATTTTTCGCC
>NCHM01000205.1 GCA_002257205.1 Rhizobiales bacterium 24-66-13
GGCTTCAGGTCGGTGGCGAGGGTCGGATAGAAATGGCCGAGCAGGATGCCGGCGGCAATCGCCAGGAGCACCTGAAAATAAAGGTGGCGATAGAATTTGCGATGCACGGCCGGAGCCGGCGTGGCGGGGACGGTGGCGGGTTTCATGGTGTTTCCTCTCGCATTGACCATCGGCGCCTCATTCCGCGGGCGGCGTTCTGGAACCTTGATGGTGGTGTCAGGGACCCGGCGCTCATCCACGCCGCCCGAAGCCCCGCGCAAGACGCATGCCAGCCCCATCATCCGTGAGGGCATGGGGCAACACATTGAATTAAAAAGCGTTTAATTCCTCCCGCGCGGTCACGCTCGACTTCATGTGCGGTTTGATGCACAATATTTTTTGTAAGAGTGCGAAAATCCGCACATGAAGGAATGGGCATGACGGCGTTCGCGTGGCGCGCGGCAGGATGGTCGGCGACCAGGAAGCGCACCGTGCGGCGGCTCGCGGGGGCGGCGCTGGTGCTCCTCGCCCTGGTCGCCGTGGATCGCCTGGCGGCCTATGTGGGGGCCCATTGGGCGCTGTCCCAATTGCGCACAGATGCTGATGCGGCAGCGCTTTTGCGGGTTGCGGTGATCCGCAGCGAGATCGAGAAGCAACGCACCTTGCCGGTCGTGCTCTCCCAGGACCCGGACGTGCGGGCGACTTTGGAACATCCCGATTCCGCACGCCTTTCCGCTCTCGACCGCAAATTCGCGGGGCTCGCGGCGGGCACGCGGACCGGCGCGATTTATTTGCTGGACGTCACCGGCCTGACCATCGCCGCCAGCAATGCGGGAACTTCGGCGAGTTTCGTGGGCTCTAATTATGCTTTTCGGCCCTATTTCCGCACGGCGATGGCGGATGGAAGCGCCGAACATTTCGCCTTCGGCACCGTGAGCCGGCAACCCGGCCTCTATCTCACCCGGCGCATCGACGGCCCCTCCGGTCCCCTTGGCGTGCTGGTGGTCAAGGCCGAGTTCGAGGCCATCGAGGACCAGTGGCGCCAGTTCGCCGAGCCGACCTTCGTCACCGACGCCCGGGCGATCGTTCTGGTCAGCAGCGTGCCGGATTGGCGCTTCCGGGCGATCGCGCCCATCGCGCCGGAGCGGCGGGAGGAATTGCGGGCGAGCCTCCAGTTCGGCGATGCCACGCTCGCCCCTCTGCCGGTCGTCCCCGATCCCGCCATGGCGGGGCTGGTGCGGGCCACACTTCCCGGCCAGCGCAAGCCGCGCCTGTTCGTGGAAGCCTCCGCCGAGGTGCCGACCACCGGCTGGACGCTGGACGTGCTCGCCCCCGCCGATGCCGCCATGAACCTTGCGACCGGCGCCGCGCGGGTGCTGGCGGTGCTCGTGACATTGCTCGGGCTCGGCCTCGGCGCCCTCGCCGTCTCCCGCCGCGCCCGGCACCTGGAGGATACGGCGCGGCAGGCGGCGGCGCGGCGCCAGCTGGAGGAGCGGGTGACCGAACGCACCACCGAATTAAGCCGCGCCAACGCCCGCCTTCAGGACGAGATGGAGGAGCGGCGGCGCACCCAGAACGCCCTCGACGGGCTCAAGGACGATCTTGTCCAGGCGAGCAAGCTGGCGATGCTCGGCCAGATCGCCGCCTCGGTGGCCCATGAGGTCAACCAGCCGGTGGCCGCGATCCGCACCTTCGCGGAGAATTCCGAACTCTTCCTGGACCGGGGCGATACGCAGGCGGCACGGGCCAACCTCACCACCATCGCCGCCCTCACCGACCGCATCGGCGCCATCACCGGGGAATTGCGCGCCTTCGCCCGCAAGGCGGAAGGCCGGCTGGAGAGCGTGCCGCTGCGCGCCGCCATCGACGGGGCGCTGCTGCTGGTGGGCCATCGCCTGACCCAGCAGGCGGTCGGCATCGAGATCGCGATCGCGGACGAAAATGTGCGCGTGACCGCCGAGCGGGTGCGCTTGGAGCAGGTGTTCGTCAATCTGCTGCAAAATGCCCTTGAAGCCTTGGCCGGGCAAGCGGACGGGAAGATCCGCATCCAGGCCGAGGCCGCCGCCGAACAGGTGCGCATCGAAGTCGCGGACAACGGCCCCGGCCTGCCACCCAACGTGATGGAGGCGCTGTTCATGCCGTTCACCACCACCAAGGCGCAGGGCCTCGGGCTCGGCCTTGTGATCTCCCATGACATCGTCGCCGGATTCGGCGGCACCCTCGCCGCCGAGAACCGCGACGGCGCGCGCTTCACCCTCACCTTGCCAAGGGCGCCTTGATGGACGTGGCCTTCATCGACGACGACGACATCCTGCGCGCCGCCAATGTCCAGGCGCTGATGCTGGCCGGCCTCTCCGTCGCGCCATTCGCCTCCGGCGCCGCGGCGCTGGAGGCCATCGACGCCGGCTTTCCCGGCGTCGTGGTGAGCGACGTGCGCATGCCGGGCATGGATGGCCTGGAGCTGTTCCGCCGCCTGCGCAAGATCGACCCGGACCTGCCGGTGATCCTGATTACCGGGCACGGCGACATCGCCATGGCGGTGGATGCCATGCGCGAGGGCGCCTATGATTTTCTCGCCAAGCCCTATCCCGGCGAGCGCCTGCTGGGCGCTGTGCGGCATGCGCGCGAAAAGCGCCGCCTGGTGCTGGAGAACCGCGAGTTGCGGCAGCGCGCGGAAGCGGCGAGCGAGGACCTGCCCTTGCTCGGCGAGACCGCAGAAATGGCGCGCCTGCGCCAGACGCTGCGTCAGCTTGCCGACGCCGATGTGGACGTGCTGGTGGAGGGCGAAACCGGCAGCGGCAAGGAAGTGGTGGCCAATGCCCTGCACCGACTGAGCCGGCGCGCCGCCCGCCCGTTCGTGGCGGTGAATTGCGGCGCCCTGCCGGAAAGCGTGATCGAGAGCGAACTTTTCGGCCACGAGGCCGGCGCCTTCACCGGCGCCATGAAGAAGCGCGTGGGGCGCATCGAGCATGCCCATGGCGGCACGCTGTTCCTGGACGAGATCGAGGCCATGTCGCCGGCGCTCCAGGTCAAGCTGCTGCGGGTGCTGGAGGCGCGCGAGATCACCCCGCTCGGCACCAATGAAGTGCGCCGCGTGGACATCCGCGTGGTGGCCGCCGCCAAGATCAATCTCCAGGCCCTGGTGCGGCAGGGCTCGTTCCGGGAAGACCTCTATTATCGCCTGCATGTGGCGACCCTGCACCTTCCGCCGCTGCGCGAGCGGCGCGCCGACGTGGCGCTGCTGTTCGGCCATTTCCTCGCGCTCGCCTGCACCAGATTCCAGCGCGAGCCGGTGCAGATCGGCGAAAGCGTGCGCCGCCATCTCGATACCCATGACTGGCCGGGCAATGTGCGCGAGCTGGTGCATTATGCCGAGCGCGTCGCCCTCGGCCTGGTCGCAAACCCTGTTCCGCCGACGGGCTCGGGCGACCGGGCGCCCCTGCCCGAGCGCATGGAGGCGTTCGAGGCCGGTGAAATCCGCGCGGCGCTGGCGGAAAGCTGTGGCGATGTGCAGGCGGCGGTGAAGGCGCTCGGCATTCCCCGCAAGACCTTCTACGACAAGCTGCGCCGCCATGGCATCGATCAGGCGGCCTATCGAACCGGCCGGCCGGGGGCGCAATAATTTCCGGCAGGCCACATTTTTCTCGCCGGTCATGTCACACGCGGCGGCGCCATCTCGTCTTTGGGGCGTGCAGGGTGCACCATGGAGAGAAGACGATGACCACACGCCTGAAAACCCCGTTCAAGTCCGCCCCCGAGGGCATCAAGGCCTTGATGGCGCTGGAGGCCAGCTTCAAGGCCAGCGGCCTGGAACCCAATCTCATGGAGCTGGTGAAGCTGCGCGCCTCGCAGATCAACGGCTGCGCCTTCTGCATCCACATGCACGCCACCGACGCGCGCGCGCAGGGCGAAAGCGAAATGCGGCTCTACATGCTGAACGCATGGCGCGAATCCTCGCTCTACAGCGATCGCGAGCGGGCCGCCCTCGCCTGGACCGAGGCGCTGACGCTGCTCGCCCAGACCAGCGCGCCGGACGCGGATTACGCGCAGATCAAGGCCGTCTTCAGCGAGGCCGAACAAGTCCAGCTCAGCTTGCTGATCGGCGCCATCAACCTGTGGAACCGGCTGCAGGTCGGCTTCCGCGCCGCGCATCCCGTGGAGCCGGCGCGTGACGCCGCCTGACGAGGCGACCATCTTGTTCGAGGCGCACCGGCCGCGGCTGGTGCGCCTGGCCTATCGCATGCTCGGCTCGATGGCGGAGGCGGAGGACATCGTCCAGGAAGGCTGGCTGCGCTGGCAGCGGGTGGACCTGGACGAGGTGCTGGAACCCTCGGCGTTCCTGAGGCGCATCATCACCCGCCTGTGCCTCGATGCCATGAAATCCGCCCGTGCCCGGCGCGAGACCTATGTTGGAAGCTGGCTTCCCGAACCGGTCGTCGAGCCGCAGGACGATACCACGCGGCCCGATGAACTGACCCTCACCCTGATGCTCGTGCTGGAACGTCTCTCGCCCTTGGAGCGGGCGGCGTTCCTGCTACACGACGTGTTCGGCGACCCGCTCGATGAAATCGCCACGGCGCTCGATCGGGATGCCGCGGCGGTGCGCCAGCTCGCCGTGCGTGCCCGCCGGCACGTGCGCGCCGCGCGGCTGCGCTATCCGGTGGCGCGCGAGGAGGGCGACCGCATGGCGCATGCCTTCTTCACGGCATCGAACAGCGGCGACCTCGCCGCCCTGCGCAGCCTGCTGGCGCAGACCGTGGTGCTGACAGCGGACGGCGGCGGCAAGGTGCATGCCTTCCTCAATCCGATCTTCGGCCTGGACCGGGTGCTGCGGCTATACCACGGCCTCCATCGCAAGCCGGCGGGAGAGCCGGCCTCATTCATCAAGCCGCTCTGGATCGACGGTCTGCCGGGCTATGCCAGCCGGGAACGGGACGGGGTTCTGCAAACCACCGCCTTCGAGATCGACAACGGACGCATCGTCGCCATCTACATCACCCGCAATCCGGAAAAGCTCACGGACGTGACGCGGCGGGTGCTGAAGGCGGGCTCCTGAGGCCGACCTACCGGGTTTCGCCCCCGCCTTCCGCCCAGGCGCGGCACAAGGCGCGCATCTCCCCCGCCGGGTCGGCGGCGCGCATCACGGCGCCCATGACGGCGATGCCCGCCACACCCGCCGCCTGGCACGGGCCGAGCGTATCCGGTTCGATTCCGCCGAGGGCGAGAACGGGGATGGAGGTCGCGGCAACGCGCGCCCGCAGGCCCGCTTCGCCGAGCGCCGGCCCATATCCGGGCTTGGAGCGGGTCTCGAAGGCCGGGCTGGCGATGAGATAATTGAGATGCCGGGCATCGGCCGCCGCCACCTCCGCCAGATCATGGGTGGACAGGCCGATGAGCGCATCGGCCCCGAGCCGCGTCCGCGCCTGCGCCACATCCGCGCCCGCCGGCAGATGGACGCCGTCGACGCCCGCCTCGGCCGCAAGCTCCATCGCCCCATGCAGCGTGACGCGCGCGCCGAAGGGAAAGGCGAGCGTCAGCAGGGTGCGGGCGAGCGCGATCTGTTCCGCTTCCGGCAAATCCTTCTCGCGCACGCTGATCCAGCGGCACCCGCCGTCCAGCGCCGCCGCCACCACGTGCGGCAGCGGCGCGCGCGCCTGCGTGCGGTCGGTGATCAGCAGGATGGGCGGCTGCGGCAGCATGAATCCAGCCTAGCTCAGCCCCTCAGCTGCCGACGAGGCCGAATTCCGGGCTGGAGGCTTCCGCATGCAGCTTCTTGGGGATACGCCCCGACAGCCGGGCGAGCCGCCCGCCGTCCACCGCGTACCGGAATGCGGCGGCCATGCGCACCGGATCGTGCGCCTTGGACACCGCCGTATTCAGCAGCACCGCCGCGCACCCAAGCTCCATCGCCAGCGCCGCGTCCGAGGCGGTGCCGATGCCGGCATCCAGCACCACCGGAACCGGGGACCGGGCGCAGATCAGCTCGATCATGTGCGGATTGGCGATGCCGAGCCCGGTGCCGATCATGGAGCCGAGCGGCATCACGGTGGCGGCGCCGAGATCGGCCAGCTTCTGGCAGGTGACGGGATCATCGTTGCAATAAGGCAGCACGACGAAGCCGCGATTGACCAGATCCTCGGTCGCCTTCAGCAGCTCTTCCACATTGGGATAGAGCAGTTCGCGATCGCCGATCACCTCCAGCTTCACCCAATTGGTCTCCAGCGCCTCGCGCGCCAATTCGGCGGTGAGCACCGCGTCCTTCGCGGTCTGGCAGCCGGCCGTGTTGGGCAGGATGTGGACCCGGCCGGACAGTAGGTCGGTCAGGCTCTCCTCATAGCTCGCGAGGCTGATGCGGCGGATCGAGGCGGTGGCCATTTCCGCACCCGAGGCGGCGAGCGCATCGAGAAACACCTTCTGGTTCGGATAGCCCGCCGTGCCCAGGAACAGGCGCGACGTGAAGCTGCGCCCGGCGATCACCAGCGGGTCGGCATTGGGGGCAGCGGCGGCGTTCAGGGAAGCATTCATGGTCATTCTCTTTGCCCGCGCGATGCGGCGGGCGCTCGTCTGTGTCTGGCAGGGCGGATCAGCCGCCCTGCTTGGCCTGGATGATTTCCACCGCGTCGCCCGCGGCGAGCTTGTGCTCGGCCCAGCGGGCGCGCGGCAGGACGGCGCCGTTCAGCGCCACGGCAATGCCCTTGCGGGCCGCACCCACGCCCTTGCGGTCCAGAAGATCGGCGATGGTGGCAACCGCGAGGGTTTCGCGCGCGCCATTCACCTGGAGATCGAGCAGGGTTTCGGTTTCCATCATCCTCACTCCGCCGCCACGCGCGCCGCGAACCGCTCGGCCCCGAAGGGCGCGATGAGCGGATCGGTCCGGCC
>NCHM01000206.1 GCA_002257205.1 Rhizobiales bacterium 24-66-13
GAGCATGTAGTTGATCGGCTTCAGGACCTCGGCGGAGCGCGAGAGGGTTTCGCGTTCGCGGAGCAACCAGGCCTGCATGTCGTCGAGAAGCGGTTTGCTCTTCTCCTGGCGCACAGCCCTCCGCTCGTCGGCGCTGCGCCCGTTGATGGCGCGCTCGATCTCGAACAGCGCGTCAAGACGCCTGACCGCCTCCAGGGCGATCGGGGAGACCGGTTTGCCCTTCTTGCCGTCGCGGGCCTTTTTCGCGATGTCGGCCAGCTCGAAGAAGCCGCGCCGCGCATGAGCGAAGCAAAAGGCCGGCGTGATCGGCTGTTCCTTGCGCTGCGGGTCGAACAACGGCTCGAAGCCACCGTAACAGTCGCACTGAAGGATGCCGGCGAACCCGGCCAGATGCTTCTGCGGGTGCTCGCCGCGTCGGTCGCCCGAGGCGTAATAGACCGCCGCCGGCGGCGCAGGCCCGGCGAAGGGGCCGTCATCGCGCACATAAGTCCAGATCCGCCCGGTCGCGCATTTGCCTTTCGCCAGGATCGGGACCGTCGTGTCGTCGCCATGCAGGCGCTCGGCGGCGAGCGCATGGTTCTCGATCAGGTCGAAGACCGGCTTCAGGGCGAAGGTTCCATGGCCGACCTGGTCGGCCAGCGTTGTAACCGGCATGTCGATGCCCTCGGCCTTGAAGCGCGCGCTCTGGCGGTTGAGCGGGTTATGCATGCCGAACTTGTCGAACAGGATCGTCGCCAGCAGCGTTGGGCCGATGAAGCCACGCGGGGTGGCATGGAACGGCGCCGGCGGCTGACTGACCTTACCGCAATCGCGGCAGGTAAACTTCTCTCGCACCGTCTCGATGAGCTTGAACCGGCGCGGGATCTCCTCCAGCGTCTCGGTCACGTCCTCGCCCAGTTTCGACAGCCGCGCTCCGCCGCAACAGGTGCAGGCAGGGGGAGGATCAATGACGACCCGCTCGCGCTCGATATCCTCCGGCCAGGGCTTGCGCACCGGCCGCTTGCGCGTGAAGGCGCGCGCGTTCCCGCTTTTCGTCGCCGCGACGGCTACGGCAAGCTCGTCCTCGCTCGCCGCAGTCACGAGCTCGTCGAGCTGAAGTTCCATCTGCTCGATCAGCCGCGCCGTGCGTTCGGAACGCTGGCCGTATTTCTCGCGCTTCAGCTTCTCGATCATCAGCTGCAGATGAGCGATCAACGCCTCGGCTTGCAGCCGCGCCTCACGCTCAGCCCGCAGCGCCGCCAAGGCACTTGCAAGGTCCGAAGGAAGATCGTCCGGTGTCAACGTCACGAAGCCAGTGAATCAGATTTTGCCCGCAATTTCAAAAGGTAAATGCTATCCGACCCGGGTCGGCCGCCACGTTTCCTGAGGATTGCGCCAGTCGATTCCGGACAGAAGATAGCCGAGCTGTGCCGTCGAGATCGTGACCGCCCCGTCCGCCGGGCTCGGCCACAGGAACCGGCCCCGTTCCAGCCGCTTCGTGAACAGGCAGGCACCCTGGCCGTCATGCCAGATCACCTTCAAAAGATCGCCACGGCGCCCCCGAAAGCAGAACAGATGCCCGCTCAGCGGATCCCGGCGAAGCACTTCCTGTACCTGCAGGGACAGGCCCGGGAAGCCTCGGCGCATATCCGTGTAGCCCGTCGCAAGCCAGACCCGCACGCCTGTCGGGACCGGGATCACGTAAGCCGCTCCAGTGCCTGCACGACCCGGATCAGAGCCTCGACGTCGACATCGCGATCTACAAGCACCCGCCGCCCGTTCGCCGTCACGATCTCGATCCGGCCGCTGCCGTTCGCCATCAGCGGGCCGGTTGCCGCCGCGACCTCCGGCACGATCACAGCCGGAACAAATCCTGCTCTCGAAGCCGGACCAAACCGCCCGGCCCGCGCCGCATCACGCCACTCGTTCAATTGCGAGCGCGTGATCCCGTACTTGCGGGCCGTCGCCGAGCCCAGGCGCCGACCCGAATAGCTCTCCTCGACGATCCGCAGCTTCGCTTCATCGCTGAAGCGCCGCCGGCCGCCGCTCTCAACGATCTCAAGCCGACTGATCGGTGTGTCTGTATAGACGTCCATACAGACGAATTCTCACCACCAGGCCTCAATTCGCAAGACGGCCGCCGTCGGAGGGATACGCGGAGGACCATGTCTGCGACGCGGGTTATGTGCTCGGCCCGAACCTTGATGTGGTGCGCGCCTTCGCCGGCCGGCGGATCTCGGACCCCGGCTATGGCGATCTGCTGCGCGTGGCGCACGAGGTCTCGGCGCTGAGCTTCGATTGCGTCGCCGTGCGGCCCGCGCTCCTGCGCGATCTCGGTGGCCTGGATGCGCTGCGCTTCCCCACCTTCTTTGCCGGCATCGACGCCAGCCTGCGGCTGCGGGCACGCGGCAAGCGCCTGGTGATGACGCCGAACGCCGTGGTGCGCGACCTTGCGCCGGGCCGAATCGGCACTTCAGCGCTCGGCCGCTCGCCGCTGGCGGCCGCCCGCGCCCGGGAATTGCGGAGCCTACGCGCACGCTGGAGCGCCACCCTCGCGCAGGACCTGCTTTACAATCCCATCCTGACCCGGGAGGGGGCACCCTATAGCGCCTTGTGCTGGCCGCCGATGCGTCCCGCTCCCCGGATTGCCGAGCCGCAGCCGCCGCAGGATTGGCCGGCCGGGCTTTGACGCCGCTTCGAGCGCACCGGCGCCGGTGCGCGCCCGAAAAACGCCTCACCCGCGATATTTGAAGCGCTGCCCGACCACCCGATCCGCGAAAAGGGGCGTCCCGCTGAAGGGGCGTGGAGCCTCCTTCAGCCCGACCAAGGAAGCCGATCAAGCGTGCTCAGCGCTCGCGCAGGGCGGTGGAAAGCCGATCGATCAGCGGACTCAGCAGATATTGCATCACCGTGCGCCGTCCGGTGGGCATGATGGCCGTGGCATTCATGCCGGGCATCAGCTTGTCGTTGATCTCCTCCGGGATCGACTTGCGGTCCACATCCACCTCCACGGCATAATAGGATGCGGTGGTCGGCGAATCCTGTTGCGCATCGGCGCTCACGGTGCGGATCTTGCCCTTCATCGACATGCTGCCGTAGGACTGGAACTGTGGCAGCTGGATCCGCACATCCTCGCCGATCAGCACACGATCGATATCGACGGGCAGGACCTTGGAGCGGATGACGAGCGTGTCGGAGGCGGGCACGATATCCATAATCGGGTCGCCCGCCCGGATCACGCCGCCGATGGTGAACACCTTCATCTGCTGCACGATGCCGGAAACCGGCGCCTTGATCTCGATGCGGGAGAGGGTGTCCTGGGCCACAACGATCTGCTGGCGCGCATCTCCGATGGCCTTGCGCACGTCTGAAACGAGATTGGCCGCTTCCTGGCGGTACTCCTTGCGCAATTGCTCGGCCTGGGCACTGAGCTCGCGAAGCCGCTCCTGCCCCTTGGCTTCTGCGACGGTCGCAGCGTCGATCTGCCCCTGCATGGTCAGCTGCTGGCGCTCCGTGGCCGCGATCCGGGGAACCGAGACGAGCCCCTTCGCCTTCAACTCGCGCAGAGCCTCCAATTCCTGATTCACGGTCACCAGCTGTTCCTGGTTGTTGGTGCGCTGGATCTGGGCCTGTTCGATATCCCGCTGCGCTTGCAGGGCTTGCGAGGCATTGACATTGAGCGTCCCGAGCAGGGAATCGCGGCGGGCCTCGAACTGCTTCTTGTTGTCGTTCACCGCATCCGCCACGATCGGGTCTTTCATCATGGCGGTGACTTCCGGCGGAAACGTAATGCTATCCGCCATGTTGCGCTGCGCTTCCAGGCGCGCTTCCAGGACCAGGGCCTGCGCCAATTGCTTGCGATAAAGCTGCGCGGTCGCCTCGGAGCGGGTAGGATCAAGGCGCAGCAGCACATCGCCCGCATTCACGACGCTTCCGTCCCGCACCAGGATCTCGCCGACGATGCCGCCCTCCAGGTGCTGGATGGTCTTGCGGTTGGATTCCACCGAGACGACGCCGCTGGCGATCACCGCGCTGTCGATGCGGGCGAACGTCGCCCATCCCAGCGTCCCCGCCAGCGAGAGCGCAACGATCAGATACCCCCAGGAAAGCACGGCCTTCCAGTCGCTCGGCGCCACTGGCGCCTTCAGAAGATAGGAATTGTCGAGCATCAGGCTTCCCGATCATCGCGATCGCCGCCGATCACCGTCAAGGCGGGCGTGGCCTTCAGGCGTGGCAGGCGGTTGACGATATTGTCCCGGTCCCCATGGGCTTGGACCGCGCCCCCGTTGAGCACCAGGAGGTCGTCGCAGAAGGCGAGCAAGCTCATGCGGTGCGTCACCAATATCACCACCTTTTCGCCAGAACGCAGGCGCTGGATCGCGCTTCCGAGCGCTTGCTCGCCGACCGAATCGAGATTGGCATTCGGCTCGTCCATGACGATGAGATAGGGATCGCCGAACACAGCGCGGGCCATGGCGATGCGCTGGCGCTGGCCGCCCGACAGCACATAGCCGCCAGGCCCGATCGGGGTATTGAAACCATCCGGCAGGCTGCGGATCACGTCCTGGACGCCGGCGATCTCAACCGCCTCCACCAGCATCTGCGTATCCTCGCATTGAACCGGATCGAACCGCGCGATGTTCTGCGCCACCGTTCCGGGCATGAACTCCACATCCTGTGGCACATATCCGACCAGGCGCCCGAGTTCGTCCGGGTTCCAATGGGTGAAATCGTGATCGCCGAGTGAAATGGTGCCACGGCGCGGAGTCCAGATATTCACCAGCAGGCGCGCGAGGCAGGATTTGCCCGCCCCCGAGGGGCCGACGATCGCCAGCACACGGCCTGGATAGACCGTGAAGGAGACGTCGCTGATGATAACCTTGTCGCTGCCCGGCGCCGCGCCCCAGATGCGCGACACGATGAACGGGCCGTCCGGGCGCGGCAAGGAGATGCGCTGCGCGCGCTCCGCCCCCAGAAAGGCAGCGTCCAACCGATGACGCGCCGGGGCAAATCGGCTGATGGCTTCCCAGTTGGAGATCAGAGCTTCGATGGGATAAACGCCCCGCATGATCAGCATCATCGCGATGAACATAGCGGTTTGATCCACCTGTTCGGCCATCACCAGCAAGGCACCCACGGCGAAAACCGCAACGTACAGGCTGGCTTGCACGAAACGCGATGCCGATCGCACAATGCCCGCGCGCCGCCCCGCCTCCTCGCGCCATCCCAGCATCGCGGAATGCATCAAATGCCAGCGGTCGCGCAAGGGCGGCATCATGCCCAGCGCACGCGCGGTTTCCGAATTACGCGACAGGGCGGCGCCGAACTCGCTGGTCGCGCCGGCGACCTTGAGATAGCGCGAGCTATCCTCGCGCACCACCCACTGATTGAACAGCGACAGGCCACTCAGGATCAAAATCGCCGCCAGCGAAACTGCCCCGTAGAGCCAGTGAATCATGAACAAGCAGGCAATGAGGACGGGCGACCAAAGGGCATCGAAGAGCCCCGTCACCACCCGACCGGTCAGAAACTCCCGAACGAAATCCAGGTCGGCAAGGGTGGTGGCCGTCAATCTGTTGGCGGCGTCCTCACGATGCAGCGTGGCGAAGAACGCCTTGCTGAGGCGCGCATCCAGCGCAATTCCGATGCGGCCCAGCGCCTTTTCCCGGATATGATCAATGATGGCGCCCATCACCATCAAGAACAGCGCAATAATGACAAGAACAGCCAGGGAACTCAGGCTGCGGCTGGGCAGAACACGCGAACTTACCAGATAACCAAACAAGGGCCCGACGAGAAAAAAGATCGGAAGAAACGCACTCAACAGAAACAACCCGACATACGCCGGAATGAGATCTCGGATCGCAATAAATGTTGGGGAATTCGCTCGGGTCATACGCAATCCCAGATTTCGACACACGCAACATAGCACATTGCTGCGCTGCGGTCAGAGGGCTGCCAACTGCCCATTGCAGATCATTTACCCTAACGTAAGGCCAGAAGATCATCGGCGAGAGCCAATTGACGCTGAACGCAATCGGCAACGGCAAAGCGGCGAACCACGCTCGCGCGCGCTTCGCGCCGGATGCCATCAAACGCCCGCGGCGTGTCGAGCGCCTGGATCATCCTCTGCGCCAAATAGTGGTGCGAGAAGAAGGGCGTCAGCAGCCCGGTGTGACCGTCCCATATCACCTCCCGGACCGGAGCCGTGTCCGAGCCCACCACCAGGCAACCGGCGGACATCGCCTCGAGCAAAGACCAGGACAACACAAACGGATAGGTGAGATAGGCGTGCACCGCGGAGACCTGAAGCACCTTCAGGAAGACCTTGCGCGGCACGTGGCCAAGAAAAAACACCCGGGACATATCGAGCTGCCCGGCCACCTCGGTCGCGAAAACCTCGCGCCAGCTTCGCCCGTCCACCGAGCGCCGGCCGTAGGATACATCAGTGCCGCCGACGATCAGCACGCGCGCATCGCGGTGCGCATTGAGCACCTCGGGCAAGGATCGCATGAAGATGTGAAAACCCCGATAGGGCTCAAGATTGCGCGCCACATAGGTGATGATCTTCTCGCCCGCCCGCAACGTGCCCGCGCCGCCCGACAGGACAAGCTGCGCCGTGGGGTCGGGAATCGCGTCCTCCACGTCGATGCCATCATGAATGACTTTGATCTTGCTGTGCATCTCCGCGGGATAGACGCTGCGCTGCCATTCGGTGGGCGCGACGCCGCAATCGGCCTGGAGCAAAGACAGCGCCATGGTCGCATTGTTCATTTCGATGCGCACCAGGCCGTCCATTCCGAACTGCGGGAATTCCGTATCGAATCCCACATCCGCACCACGCGCGTGATAGAAGAATTCGCAAAACATCACGATCTTGGCCTGCGGAAAGATGGTTCGCAAAGGCAAGGTCTCGCCCCATCCGGGATGAGCGTAGATGATGTCCGGCTCGGCGCCGTTACTGCGAACCGCATTGGACAGATAGACCAATTGTTCAGCGCGGTAGCATTCGCTATTGAAGCGACGCGCGAACGGATGGACCCCCTCCGCCCCGTGCAGCTCCGGTTCGAAATTATACTTCAGCAGCGTCACGCCCGGCAGAGGCTGGGCCGTGTTCGAACCGAAGGCAAACACGCGCCATCCCGGCCGCGCCGCCAGCGCCGCAGCCAGATGCCGATATTGCGCCGGGAAACTATTGTGCACGAACAGAGCGGTGGGCATGCTCAGGTCGACTCCGCCCCGTTTGCGGCCAAGGCATCCAGGGGCACGAGGTCACTCTCATCCATCGCGAAATTCAGGGCGCTGAGATTGGCCGAGTCCGCGGCGGGCACGGCCTGCGGCGTTCCGGTCTCCGGCGTCTCGATGCGATGGACCTCCGTGCCGAGATTCGCATGCAGCATTCGCCGCGAGAACAGCAGGCAGAACAGCAGTTGCGAGCCCAGCATGCTGGGCTTCGCCAGCAGCGCGGCACGCGCCGCCGTAACCGCCGCCAGGCGCTCGGTTGCGACCGTCCAGAGCGTGCCCCCCTCGCGCGAGGGGCCGATGGGCAGCAGCAGATCGGCCAGGATCAATTGCTCGGCCGCAAGGGCCAGGGCCGCGTTTCCCGCCTCCGCGCGCAACAACAGCCGCATCAGCTCCACCACCGCCTGGCTGGCGGTGCCGTCTTCGCTGACGATCGGCATGCCCTCCGGCTGCATCTGGGTCGACAAAAGCATGTCGGAGACCAGGACCGTCACCTTGGGGTCGCCCTCGCCCGGAGTCAGGGCGATGGTGAACGGAAGGCAGCGCAGCCGCAGCGGCACATAGGGGCGCGACCACCGCCCCTCGCCATCCAGGAGCGGGTGCCGCAGCAGGCGCCCAGAGAGGCCGGCCACGACCTGGACTTTCTGGCGCGTGGTTTCCACCAGGATCGGCAAATGATGGCTGGCCTGGAGCAATTCGGATTCGGCAAGCGCGACGCGCTCCATCGCTTCGGCAAAAGCAAAGCTGCGCGGGCGAGACCAGAGGCTCGTCTCACTTTGCCGAATGGGCCGAAAGCCGAAGATATCCTGATCCACGTTTTCTCTTCTCACGCCGAGGCAAGGCCTGCAAGTTGCCGCGGGGCGAGGGCCCGCCGCGCATTCTGGTACAGCACGCTGGCACGATACAGCGAGAGGGCGTGCGCGTTCAGAAGGCGCATGCCGGCAAGACCGAAGGTCTGCACGAACGGCCGGAACGCATCGCTGGCAAAGGCGCTCGGCCGCAGGATGAGAAACGCGGGAAACGGGCCGAGCGGCGGATCCTCGGGCAATCCCATCACCCAGGGCTCGAGCAGGCCCGCGGCATCCAGATACGCGCTCATTTCGCGGGTGATGTCATAGGCGGAGCGAAAATAGGCGGCGGCATACATGCGCTGCGTGCTGGCTTTGCTCGGCGTCCCGTTCGACGCCAGGATCGTGGCCCCGTTGTTATCCGGTTCGTCGGCGACCGCATCATCCACGAACATGCTGCTGGTCGGCAGGTCTGGTGGACTGGCGAACGGATATGCCTGGAGCAGCAGCGGCAGCGCGCGGGTGATGCGCAACGCATTGGGCGCATGCCCTTCGCCGCGGGTCAGAAACGAGCGGAGCGCAAGCAGCTCGGCTCCGCCTTCGTCGCGCAACCACACGAGGGGATACCAAGCCGCTAGGTCCAGCGCCTCCATGTGCACGACCGGAATCATCTGCTGTTCGCGGACCACTTGATAAGCCCACGGCGAGAAGATCCGGCGATTTCCCACATCGCCTTCCAATCGTAACAGGCGCGAATAAAGGCCCTCGAACATAAAGCGGTCTTTCAGGAAA
>NCHM01000207.1 GCA_002257205.1 Rhizobiales bacterium 24-66-13
CGCCAGCAGGTTCTGCTCCTGCAGCGTATGGGCGTGCATCCAGTGTGTGCCTCCGGCGCCGGCCGGGAACGTGTAGCGGCGAGTTTCGGAGGGTCCCAGGAGCGCGGCGGGATTGTCCGGCACGCCGTCCATCGGCCAAGGCGGTGTCAGGCCGTGCCAATGGATCAGCGTCGGCTCGCCGATCCGGTTGGAGAGGGCGACGTCGAAGCTGCTCCCGGCATCCAGCGTCAGGCCCGGCGTGCCATCGGGTTGGGCAAGCCCGAACACGCGCGCGGCCTTGCCATTGACCTCGATGGTCCGACTGACCACGCCAAGCGGGCGCGGCGTAGCGTTTGACGCGGGCGGCGGAGCATCGGGCACGGCCTGCGCCCAGGCGTTGATTGGATGGAAGGCGGCTGATGTGCCGAATGCGGCCACTCCGGCCATCATCCGGTTCAGAAAGTGACGACGATTCATGGTGTGGGTCCTTGTTCCCTTGCCGGTAGCAGGCCGGCTGACTGATCATGCGAATGCGCATAGAGCGACCCGATGCCAGTGCAGCATCGGGTCAGGTCTGATCAGGCACGGGTTCGAGGAGGACCGAGGGTGGGTGGAAAAGCTAGGCCGCGGACGATCTCATCACGCTGTGCGTAACGCGCAGTGAGCACGATGCGCTGCGGGACTGTCGTACCCGGTGCAGCGAGCGCTACGACACAGGATGCGCAGGCACTGCTGCAACAGAGCGTATGGTCGACAGCGTGAGAATGACCTTGGAGCCCATCGCCGCTGATGGCAGCCTGAAACTCGCCGCTTACCATCATGGTTGCTTGCTCGTGGCGGACAAGGTCGTGACACGGCATAGCCTGCGCGCTGACGACAGGCGCAACCAGCAGCGCGATCGCGACCAGAAAGGCCAGCAACGCTCTCATCTGTCCTATCGTTTGCAACCTGACGCTCATGCCCGACCCCTGCCTCCTCAAGAAGGCACCCTCCGCACAATTCCACCTTGACCCACATCAATGGCCTCTCTGAGGCGTTCTCTCGTCACGAGAACTTGTCCCTTTGCGAGGCCCTTGGGCCGGGACAGCCGATCCGGCCTTGGCTCACGTCTCATTCGGCGGCGAGCCGGCCGGCGACGGACTTCGAGCTCGCGGAGTCGGACGCCGCAGCAGTCGACGACAGCCCCCACCCCTTGACCAGGCCATAGATGGCCGGGATCACGATCAGTGTCAGCAGGGTCGAGGAGACCATGCCGCCAATCATCGGGACGGCGATCCGCTGCATGATTTCCGAACCCGCTCCCGTGCTCCAAAGGATCGGGATCAGTCCGGCCATGATGGCGACCACGGTCATCATCTTGGGCCGCACGCGCTCGACGGCCCCTTCCATGATGGCATGCTGGAGATCGGCCCGCGTCAGACTTCGGCGCGCCGCCTCAGCGACCGCACGCTGTTCGCTCCAAGCGTGGTCGAGGTAGATCAGCATGATCACACCCGTTTCCGCGGCCACGCCGGCGAGCGCGATGAAGCCGACAGCGACCGCAACCGACATGTTGAAGCCGAGCCACCACATCAGCCAGAGGCCGCCGACCAGCGCGAACGGCAGCGACAGCATCACGATCAGCGTCTCGGTAATCCGGCGGAAGTTCAGATAGAGCAGCAGGAAGATGATCAGCAGCGTGACCGGGACGACGATCTTCAGCCGGGCCTCCGCGCGCTCCAGATATTCGAACTGACCGCTCCACGAGACATAGGTCCCGGCCGGGAACGCGATCTGCGTCGCGACGGCGCGCTGCGCTTCGGCGACATATCCGCCGAGATCGCGGCCGGCGATGTCGACATAGATGTAGATGGCGAGCTGGCCGTTCTCCGTGCGGATCGAGGTCGCCCCGCGGGTGAGCTGCACCTTGGCGACCTCGCCGAGCGGCACGGTCCCGCCGTTCGGCAACGGCACCAGCACATTGCCGGCGATCGAGGACGGGTCGCTGCGGAAGTCGCGCGGATAGCGGATGTTGACGCTGTAGCGCTCGCGCCCCTCTACCGCTGTAGTGACCGCATCGCCGCCGAGCGCCGTTGCGATCACATCCTGCACGTCGCCGATCATGAGCCCGTAGCGCGCGAGTGAACTCCGATCCGGGATGATATCGAGATAATAGCCGCCGATCACCCGCTCGGCATAAGCGCTCGACGTGCCGGGAACCTTCTTGACCACGGTCTCGATCTGCCGCGCCGCGGTCTCCATCTGCGTCAGGTCCGTGCCGAATACCTTGATGCCGACGGGCGTGCGGATCCCTGTCGAGAGCATGTCGATACGGGCCCGGATCGGCATGGTCCAGGCATTGGAGACACCGGGGAACTGGAGCGCGGCGTCCATCTCGGCCTTCAGGCTGTCGATGGTGACGCCCGGCCGCCATTGATCCTTCGGCTTCAGGTTGATGATGGTCTCGAACATCTCGGTCGGCGCCGGATCGGTCGCCGTCAGTGCGCGTCCCGCCTTGCCGTAGACCGTTTCGACCTCGGGGAAGGACTTGATGATGCGGTCCTGGGTCTGGAGAAGCTCCGCGGCCTTGGTGACCGAGATGCCCGGCAATGTCGTGGGCATGTACATTAGCGTGCCCTCGTTCAGATTCGGCATGAACTCGGAGCCGAGCTGCGTGGCGGGCCACCAGGAGGCGCCGAGTGCCGCGAGCGCGACGAGGATCGTCAGCATCTTGGCCTTGAGCACGCCGCGAATGACCGGCCGGTAGATAAAGATCAGGAAGCGGTTGATCGGATTCTTGTGCTCCGGGACGATCCGCCCCCGGACGAAGATCACCATCAGCGCCGGCACCAGCGTCAACGAGAGCAGCGCGGCCGCCGCCATCGAGAAGGTCTTGGTGAAGGCGAGCGGCCCGAACAGGCGGCCCTCCTGCGATTCCAGCGTGAAGATCGGCAGGAACGAGACGGTGATGATCAAAAGGCTGAAAAACAGCGCCGGGCCGACTTCCCTGGCCGCTTCTATCAGAACCTCGACGCGGGGCTTGTCGGGCGGCGCCCGCTCAAGATGCTTGTGAGCGTTTTCGATCATCACGATGGCGGCGTCGATCATGGCGCCGACGGCGATGGCGATGCCGCCAAGGCTCATGATGTTGGAACCGAGGCCGAGCAGTTTCATCGCCACGAAGGCCATCAGCACGCCGACCGGCAACATCAGAATGGCAACCAGCGCGCTTCGGACATGCAGGAGGAACACGATCGACACCAGCGCGACGATGACGCTCTCCTCAATGAGCGTTCCCTTCAGTGTTTCGATGGCCGCGTCGATGAGTTGCGAGCGGTCATAGACCGGGACGATCTCCGTGCCCTTGGGCAGGCTCGGCATGATCTCCGCAAGGCGCGTCTTGACGTTGTCGATGACGTCGAGCGCGTTCGCCCCGAAGCGCTGCAGGACGATGCCGCTCGCGACCTCGCCTTCGCCGTTGAGCTCGGTGATGCCGCGCCGCTCGTCGGGGCCGAGCTCGACATAAGCGACGTCGCGCAGGAGGACAGGCGTGCCGCCGTCATTCTTGAGGACGATCTGCTCGAGATCGCCGACGCCCCTGAGGTAGCCGCGGCCGCGGACCATGAACTCGAACTCGGACAATTCGACGGATCTGCCGCCGGTGTCCATATTGCTCGCCCGGACGGCCTCGCGGATCTTCTGGAGCGGGATGCCGAAGGCGCGCAGGCGCTGCGGGTCGACCACGATATTGTACTGCTTGACGAAGCCGCCGACGCTGGCGACCTCGGCGACGCCTTCCGCCTTGGCGACCCCGTAGCGGATGGTCCAGTCCTGAAGCGAGCGCAGTTCGGCCAGCGTGCGCTCCTTGGCGATGACGGCATATTGGTAGACCCAGCCGACGCCCGTCGCATCCGGGCCGAGGCTGGGCGTCACGCCCTGCGGCAGGCGTTGCGCCGCGGCATTCAAGAATTCCAGGACACGACTGCGCGCCCAATAGGGATCGGTGCCGTCCTGGAAGATCACATAGACGAAGGAGACGCCGAAGAAGGAGAAGCCGCGCACGACTTTCGACTTCGGGACCGTCAGCATCGCCGTCGTCAGCGGATAGGTGACCTGGTCCTCGACGACCTGCGGCCCCTGGCCAGGATATTCGGTATAGACGATGACCTGCACGTCGGAGAGGTCGGGAATGGCGTCGAGCGGCGAGGTCCGAATGGCGTAGACGCCGGCCGAGACGGCGAAGACCGTACCGATCAGGACAAGCATCACATTGCGCGCCGACCAGGCGATGAGGCGACCGATCATTTGGGAACCCCGCCGTTGAGGCCACTCAGTGCCGCCTTGAGGTTGCTTTCGGCATCGATGAGGAAGTTCGCCGCGACGACGACCTTGTCGCCCGCCGTGACGCCGTCCCGGATCTCGACGTAGTCCGCGTCCCGGCGGCCGAGCTTGACCGGGCGAGGCTCGAAGCGGCCCTCGCCCTTGTCGATGATCACGACTTGGCGCATGCCGCTGTCGATCACGGCGCTCGCTGGCACGGTGACGACCGAGGCCGCGGCGCCGGTGGCGATGTCGGCATCGACATACATGTCGGGGCGCAGGATCCCGTCGGGATTGGCGAGTTCGACGCGCACGCGGGTGGTGCGCGTCTCCTTGTTGACCTGCGGATAGATCATCGCGACCTTGCCCGCGAACACCCGGTCGACGAAGCCGCGAGCGCGCACCGAGACGGGCTGCCCGAGCGCGATCATCGGCAGATCGCGCTCGGCGACATCGACCAGCGCCCAGACGATGGAGACATCCGCAAGCCGGAACAGGACGTCTCCGGGAGCGGCCTTCATGCCCTCGACGGCATTGCGCTCAAGCACGACACCGTCGCGCGGAGCAGTCCAGGTGACCAAGCGGGGAACCTTGCGCTGGCGTTCTATCTCGGCGATCGCGTCCGCCGGAACACCGAGGTTCTCAAGGCGCAGGCGCGCGCCGCCGGCGAGGGCGTCGCGCCCGGCGCCGTTGAGATCGGTCAGATAGAGCGCACCGGCGGCGGTGACCTCCGGCGAATAGAGGCGCAGGAGGGCCTGGCCTTTTTTCACCCGGTCGCCCGTCGTCACTTCGGACACGTTCTCCACGAAGGCGTCGGAGCGCACAGCGACGACGACGATCCGCCGTTCATCGAGCTGGATCGTTCCGGAGCCGCGGATGGGGACCGAAAGGACGCGCTGCTGCGCGGGCTCGGAGCGCACACCGGTGCGTTGCAGACGACCTGGACTGACCCTGACGGTGCTCCCGTCATCGTCCTCGCCCGCATAGACCGGGATGTAGTCCATCCCCATGGAATCTTTCTTCGGCACCGGCGAGGTGTCGGGCAGGCCCATCGGGTTGCGGTAATAGAGGACGCGCTTGGTTCCTGCCGCTCCCGAGACTGCGGACACGTCTTCCAGCGCATCCTCGAAGCTGACATCCTCGCTGGCATGGACCGGCCGAAAGGCACGCCCATCCGCCGTCTTGCGGGGCTCGGCGGCGTAGAACGGTCTGCCATCGGGGTCGCGATAATAGATCACTGGTCCCGACACCACCTGCGCGGCTCGGGCGGATGGAAGCGGAAACGCCCCGAGTTCCGGCAATCGGAGCTCATGGCGGCCGGCGTAGTATCCCCCGGCCCCCGCCGCCGTCAGGGCGGCGAGGGTGAGGACCACCGAAGCGATCCGGGGTCTCATGGGATGGCCTTGAGAACCAGCTTGCTCTCGACCGTATCGGCCTCGCCCTGCACCTTGGCGCCGAGCGAAAGCTGCCATCCGCCGGCCATGCTGAGATTGGCCTTGAACTGGTAGGTCCCCGGCTCCGCGCCGGGCATCGGCGTCACCTTGGTCGCCATCTCCTGCATGCCCTCGGGGGCCATATCGAGCCGAGTGGCAAAGATGACGGCGTCCGGCACGGGCTTGCCGATCTTCTTGTTGATCAGGCGGACCGCAATGAGGGCGTCGCCCTTCTTGATATCCGTCTGGACGAGCTGGAATTCGTAGTCGCTCGCGGCAGCGAAGGCGGACGTCAGAGGCATGGCCAATGACAGGCCGAGAAGCGCCGCGCCAAGGGCGCGCGCGGAATTGAACGTGGTCATGTGTCGTTCCTGGAGTCTCAGAATGTCAGATCCACCGGAAAGGCGGAGTGGCGCGCGGCAGCACATGGCTGCGCGCAAGACCGCCGGCAGCACCCAGGCTGCCCGACGATCCGCCGGCCCCAAAAAGCCGGCGCTGAGACCTAGATTCGCGGAGGTCGCATCAGCGGCGGAGGCGCCAGGCTGGCGAGCCGGGTGTCGGCCTTCAGGCCGAACAGTTTGCCCGCGTGCATCGGCAACGACCGCACGACGGCTGCCAGTGGTCCGCTTGAGAAGCACTTGGCAAAGCAGAGCGCCATCGACGGGCAGGTCGCCTTGCCGCAATCGGGTGTCTGTTGCTGCTGTTGGGAGGGGCAGCACGGCATGTCGTCGGACATCGCCGCATCCGACATGTCCATGTCCGACATCGCCATATCCGACGGCTCGACCATCGACACAGCCGCCATCATGCCGGCACCCGCAGGTGCAACGACGGGAGCAGCGACCATACCCACGATCGCCAGGATCGAGAGAAGTCGAAAGAGCCGGGACCGGATCATCGCATCCTAAATCTCACAATGGCTTGAGCGGCGAAAGAGCATTGCGTTCACGTTCTCGGCAGATACCGCAGCAATGACGGCCATCGTCAGGTCAAAGTCGCGTGGATAATTGTTTCGTCATCCTGAGCCGTCTAACACGTCGTACTCACGGCTTGGCGTTCAACAGCGGAAGCCTTGCAAGGAATTTTCGTGTGACTGCCGAGCACCAGCGTCGGAGCTTTTTCACATGA
>NCHM01000003.1 GCA_002257205.1 Rhizobiales bacterium 24-66-13
AGGAAGCGCAGCGCTATCTGGTGTGGATGAGCCACGGCGACCGCGTGACCGCCCTGCCCGAGGGGTTCGAGGTGATCGCCACTTCCGACAACGCGCCCTTCGCCGCCATCGCGGACGAAAGCCGGCGCTTCTACGCGGTGCAATTCCACCCCGAAGTGGTGCACACGCCCGACGGCGCAAAACTGCTGCGCAATTTCGTGCGCCGCATCGCCGGCCTCTCCGGCGACTGGACCATGGGCGCCTTCCGCGACAGCGCCATCGCCAAGATCCGCGCCCAGGTGGGCGACAAGCGGGTGCTCTGCGGCCTCTCCGGTGGGGTGGATTCAGCGGTTGCGGCCGTGCTGATCCATGAGGCCATCGGCGACCAGCTCACCTGCGTCTTCGTCGACCATGGCCTGATGCGCCAGGGCGAGGCGGAACAGGTGGTCTCCCTGTTCCGCAACACCTTCAACATTCCCCTGGTGCATGTGGATGTCGCCGATCTGTTCCTGCGGGAGCTCGCGGGCGTCACCGATCCCGAGACCAAGCGCAAGACCATCGGCAAGCTGTTCATCGATGTATTCGATGCGGAAGCGAAGAAGATCGCCTCCGACGGCAAGGGCGCGCCGGATTTCCTCGCCCAGGGCACGCTCTATCCCGACGTGATCGAAAGCGTATCCTTCACCGGCGGGCCTTCGGTGACCATCAAGAGCCACCACAATGTGGGCGGCCTGCCCGAGCGCATGAATATGAAGCTGGTGGAGCCGCTGCGCGACCTGTTCAAGGACGAAGTGCGCCTGCTCGGCCGCGAACTCGGCTTGCCCGAGAGCTTCGTCGGCCGCCACCCCTTCCCGGGGCCCGGCCTTGCCATCCGCTGCCCCGGCGAGATCACGCCGGAGAAGCTGGAGATTCTGCGCAAGGCCGACGCCATCTATCTGGAAGAAATCCGCGCCGCGGGCCTCTACGACGTGATCTGGCAGGCTTTCGCCGTTCTGCTGCCGGTGCGCACTGTTGGCGTGATGGGCGATGGCCGCACCTATGACCACGTCCTGGCCCTGCGCGCCGTGACCTCGGTGGACGGCATGACCGCGGATTTCTACCCCTTCGACATGAATTTCCTCGGCCGCGCCGCGACCCGCATCATCAACGAAGTAAAAGGCATCAACCGCGTCGTCTACGACGTGACGAGCAAGCCTCCGGGGACGATCGAGTGGGAGTGATTCAGGCCCATCCAAACGCCGCCGAATTTACGCTAAAGCGCGACCTAAGATACTGAAAACAAAAATAAATCATCATGATGCCTATCGACATCTATCGGTGGGCATAGATCGCGTTCGCCGGCCTCGCTGACGGGCCTCGCCCCCATTGATCAACCGGAAAAACGAAAGTACCGTCAGGTCAAACGAGGCCAATGACGGTACTTTTTTCGAACTAATGCACTGAAATATAAGCGTTTTCGAAGCTATCGGCCTCCAAAAACCGCGTGACGGTACTTTTCCGCGAGGAGACCCGAAATGTTGACCGATGCAGCACTTAAGTGTCTGAAACCAAAAGCCAAAATGTACAAGGTATCTGATCGTGACGGCATGTATGTGCGCGTCGCACCGTCGGGCGCCATCTCGTTCAGGCTCGACTATCGGCTGAACGGCAGGCGGGAGACAGTCTATCTCGGCAGATATGCCCGTGACGGAATATCGCTCGCCAGGGCTCGAGAGCTATGCATCGATGCGCGCCGGGCGATTGCCGAGGGGCGGTCCCCCGCCATCGAGAAGCAGCGGGAGAAGCGCCGGATCAAGGAAGCAAAGAGCTTCGGCGAATTCGGTGAGAAATGGCTGACCAATGCGACCATGGCCGACAGCACGCGCGCGATGCGTCGCTCCATCTTCGAACGCGAACTCATGCCCGTCTGGCGGAACCGACTTCTGACAGAGATCACACCTGATGACCTGCGCGCCCATTGCGGCAAGATCGTCGAGCGGGGTGCGCCTGCGACCGCCATCCACGTTAGGGATATCCTCAAGCAAATCTACGGTTATGCCATTCTGTATGGCGAGAAGGTCGCCAATCCGGCCGATGACGTTGGTCCGGCCTCGATCGCCACCTTTACGCCGAAGGACCGCGCGCTTTCGCCCACCGAGATCCGCATCATGTTCAAACAGCTCGAGCATGTCGCGACGCTACCGACAATCCGCCTCGGCATGAAACTTTTCCTCCTCACCATGGTCCGGAAAAGTGAGTTGCAGGATGCGGTGTGGGACGAGATCGATTTCGACAACGCCGTCTGGACCATCCCGAAGGAGCGCATGAAGCGATCAAAGCCGCACAACGTCTACCTGTGCCAGCAGACGTTGGACATCATGATTGCGCTCAAGACCTGCTCCGGCAACTCCCGATATCTGTTGCCGTCCCGGTACGACGCAGACGCGCCGATGTCGCGCGCGACCTTCAATCGGGTCACCTATGCCGTCGTCGAACGGGCCAAGAAGGAGGGGCTGCCGCTGGAGCCTTTCACGGTCCATGATCTGCGGCGGACGGGCTCGACGCTGCTAAATGAGTTGGGCTTTAACAGCGACTGGATCGAAAAGTGCCTGGCGCACGAGGACGGGCGTTCATCGCGCGGCGTTTACAACAAGGCCGAGTATGAGGTGCAGCGCCGACATATGATGCAGCAGTGGGCGGATACCGTGGACGCCTGGATTGACGGTCGGAAGCATGTTCCGACGCTGCTGCCGACAGTCATGCCGTCTATCGCGCTCGATCCTGCCCTTTGACCGGGTGGGACTTGCGCTTGGTGACGTCGGGATGTTGTGCGCGATGGATAGGCTTCGCGCGCCGCGCCAGCAGCCACGCCTGGACCTCGGCGAGATCCCAGACGATGCAGCGCGGTGATAGCGCGAAACGGCGTGGAAATTCGCCGCGCTGTTCCATCTCGTAAATCGTGCTGTCGGCCAGAGGCACCATCTCGCGCAACTGGTGCCGCCTGATGGTCTTCCTGATTTCCAAAGTCTCACTCTGGCCCATGCTCAATCTCCTTCGCGGCTGTCGCAGGCGATTGAGAACGATAGGTGCCGATGCCAGAAGCCCCTTCCGAGTGGCGTGTGGCAAATTCGGGGTCTGGCGCAGAAATCGGATGTGAGGATAGGTAAATTTTGACCTACGCGGGGCCGCAGCACCATCGCGCTCGGTGATCAGATTGGAAATTGGGCGGATGCGCTCCACTGGCTGCGTATTCTGCCGTAGCCAACCGGTCTCCGACCGGGTGAGCGCGACAGCGATGCGTAGCATGTCGACTTCCCATGCGGTGCTGAAGCCGCGCCGACGCTCGCGCCATTGGATGGACCAGTCCCACACGATCGGGAAGACCAGCAGACTGAAGCTCAGATTCTCCAGCGGCACCCCGAAGCCGTGGACCGCGCCGCTGGGTGACGCGGCCAGCGCGCCGAACATCAGGCCGAGATGCTCGACCTTCTGCGACGCCGTCTCCTCACCCCATACGCCATTGCGCCGATAGCCGAAGGCCGTCAACGTCGCCGTCTTGAACCGGACGAGATCGGCCATCTCCTCGGCCAGCCGGGGCGGCGCATCGAGCGCCGCACTCGCAAGGTCGGGTCCAGTAGCGATCCATCCTCCTCTCGGCAAAACCGATAGAGCCCGCGCGGCCGCGAGGACTGATCAAGCAGGCCGGGAAACCGGATCGAGTAGCGCTACCTCATGGCGGCGGCCTGGAAGCGCCGATAGTCGGTCGTTCCCGAGATCACCACGCGCTGTACCCACTCAAGGTTCTCCTCCCGCTCCTTCAACGCGCCGATCAAAATCATGCGGCAGGTGCTAGGCGAGTCGTCGTCTCTCCACGCGACTGATGCCGGCAATGGTCCCCGCTGATGTGCAGCAATCTCCATTCGGCAGCTTCGATCGGAAGTAGCCGGGCGGCAGACGGTAGCGCCGCGAGGCTTTGCGAGGCGCGCGGCACCTTCACGCCGGGGCGCCTCATATTCAGCGCAGTGGCATCTACCTGGGCCGCGCTCGCTTCAAGGGCGCGGGCGAGATGCTTCGCTCTGTCGCCATGGCGGCGCATGTGAAGATCGAGCGCATCGGCGAATGAGGGCGGGTCCGTCCAGGGCCGACCGTCGCTCTCGGGGAACTCGACGATCGGCTTTGCCCGAGGGCCGCGTCGGCGCGGCACAGCTTCCTGCTGGTCAGCACCGCGATGAAGCGTACCCCGCTCGGAGCTGGGCGGTGTGCGGCGCGCCGCGGAACGCTTCACCGTGACATGGCCGCGGCGCGCCAACTCACGACGTAAGGCATCAAGGCCAGGCGCAAGCACGGAGCCGGCACGCTGCAGATCGGCATGATCCACATCACAGGCGTGAGCGATCGCATGCCAGTCATAATCTCGCTCCGTCAGGGGCGGCGGCATGAGCGCGGCGAGGAGATCGAACAGCCAGTTCCGGAACCGGTCGGCGTCACGGGGCGACAGGACGGTCGGTGCACGCTGCTGGCAGAACTTCACCAACATGCGCGCGAAGCTCGTACGGGGCATCGGCGGTCAGTGCAGGCACGTTGTGGAGAGGCGACTCGCCTCGATCAGGGGCGGCGTTTCTGCCGAGAAGCCCTTCTCTCGGCCACGATCCAGAAGTGGCAGGCCCCGCGATCCAAAACCCAGGGGTAATGATCATCAGGCGGACATCAGACGATGACAATGTGTGCCTAATCGTTCAACCAACAAGATTGCCGTGAAGCCCGCACATTGCTGTCAGGCGACGCAATGTGTCGATATTTGTCAAATAAATAGGAAAAACAATACCCCGCCCGCCGCGCAATGTGTGCGCTTTTATCCTGCCATCGTGCGGTTGTGCTGCCTGCTCCACCTCTCCTGACCGCCATGAGCCCGCCAGACCGCGCCACCATGCGAACGAGTGCGAACGCGGTCATCGGGGCCGCCGGGGACATTGCGCGCGACGAAAAAGCCATCGGTGGGCGAAGCCACCGGGCCTTGATCGCGCTCCGGTGCAGCCGCCGTGATGTCACCGGGCGCGCTTTCGGACTGCACGGGCGCGGCAGGTCCACTGCCAGACGACTGCACGACGAAGAGCGGCGCCCGCGTCCAGGCTAGCGGATCGGTGGCCGCTGCCACGACGGGGCCGGCGAGTTCACCGCCGCCGACAATCGGGGCGAGCGTCGCGACATAGGCGCGCGTTTCGGCCGGCTATGGGCGACCGGCGAGATACTCTTCGTAACGACCCGGACCGGCGTTGTAGGCCACCAGGAAGCCGGGCGATCCGTAGCGATCGTGCATTTCGCGCAGATACGCGGCGCCCGCCAGAATGCTCTCGCGCGGATCGTATGGGTTGCCGCCGAGCCGATGACGAACCCGCAGTTCGGCCCATGTGGCGGGCATGATCTGCATCAGGCCCATCGCGCCTGCCGACGAGATGACGCTCACGCAGCCGGCGCTTTCGACGGGCATGCCGGCGCGAATCCCGGCTTCGGGGACGCCGAACCACTGCGCCGCCTCGGCGATGTAAGCGCCATAGGGGATCGCTGCGCGAAGGCCGATCGGCTGTGCGCCGGCTGGGTTTGCCCCAGGTGTGGCGTGGATCAGGCCAGAAAGGAGAAGGAGTCCTGCACGTCGGAGGGCGATCCTCCCTCCGGCGGCAGGCTGATGGCGCGCGGCGGGCATCGTTCAGTCCCGCTCGCCGCGCTTTGGCGGGCGTTTCCAATGCAGACCCCAGGCGGACTTGTCGTCGCCTAACTGGAAGAGGTTTGCACGGATCGGATGTTCGAAGGTGGATCGTCGAGCTGCAGCGAGACGTAGTCGCCCGCCTTCTCGCCGGTCCGCTTCCAGCCGGCGTCGATCTCCGCTCCGGTCTCGTTGCTCACGGTGTCGAGCACATGGACGCGGAAATCGGGCGCGTTCTCTGCATCGGATGGTTCGGCCGCGACGATGATGATGTCCTGAGGCAATGACAGCGTCGTCAGGTGGCCGATGAAGCCATCGTCCTCGCGGGTGAATTGACCGATCACGGGCATGGGCCGTCTCCTACAAACTGCGGTGGACAGGATCTCGGGCGCGCCGTCACCGCGTCGGCGCGCGCCAGACGAAGCGGCCATCGCCGTCCTCGTCGGTGTAGAGGGGGGGTGGTCGGGCCGATCACCGAGGCGGCGGGAAGCGGCCGAAATAGCGGCCATCGAGGCTGTCGCGGACGTGCCAGTTCATCAGGAACAGCTCGCCGGCCGCGACCAACCGGTAGCCTTGCCACACGGGCAGCGAGCGGCCGCGACGATCGCGATCGAGAGCGTCGCCCATCGGCACGCCGTCGACCGTGATGGCGAGCCCGGTCCGGCGGACCCGTTGGCCTGTTTGCGCGGCGACTCGCTTCAACAGCGGCACGCCACGCGGCAGATATCGCCCGTGCCATTGCCTGCGATCCGCTGCACGGCCGAGACCAGCTCATGGTCAAAGATGCGGCCATAGTCGGGCCGGGTGACGGCGCACAGCTCGACGCGGCCATCTTCGATCTCGAGCGTCTTGACCTGTTCGGCTCGGTGCGAGGTGAGGCCCTCCTGGAGATTGATGCCGGCGAGTGGCGCAGGCAGCTGGCGGAGGTAGGCCGCCGGCGCGCCAACGAGCGCGGCTACTGGCCGAAACTCCAGTGGGTGGGGGCGATCGGCTGATCGGAGCCCGGCAGCACGAGCGCGAGCCGCTCGGCGTCGCCGCGTCCTGCTGCGTGGCGGCCAACCGACGGAGGTCTGGACGGGCGGGACCAATTTCTCCCGGAACGGAATTTTCGGACACTCGAACGTCGCCCACGTCGTGAAGGACGGCACCGTTGCCCAAGCCTTCCTCGATTACTGGACGGAGCTGGCCAACGACCCGAACGACGCCACGTTGACCGCTGCCGTCGAGCGGGTCTCGCCCTTACCCGGACATCCGCCTTCCCCCGGCACGTCGCTCTTTTTCAGCCCGCGGACCGATCCGGGCAAAACCGTCGATCCGGATGCACTGAAGCTGCTTGCGAACTACGCCTTGAGCGCGCGGAGCGGGCTGTTCATCACGTTCGCTTTCGGCATGCACGACCTTTTCAAGGACGTCTATCGCCGGTCGACAGCGGGCCTCCGCTTCGCCCTCATGGAAGAGAAGACCCGACCGTTGAAGAAGGGCAGTCCTCAGCGGATCGCGGAGGAGGAAGCGATTCAGCAGCTTCGCAACATGCCGGAGAACGTCTTCGCGGTAGGCTCCTTCATCGCGACCAACGCCATCGACGGGTGGCTCAAGGAGCGATTGTCCGGCTTCAGCAGCAACGTCGAGTACATCCACAACAAATTCATGCTGGTCGACCCGCTAAGCACCGACCCAATCGTGGTGTGCGGCTCGGCTAATTTCAGCAGGGCGTCGATCGTCGACAACGACGAGAACATGATCATCGTCCATGGCGATACGCGCGTGGCCGACATCTACCTTGGTGAGTATATGCGGCTTTGGAGCCATCACGCCTTCCGCGAGTCGCTGGCTTGGCGCGACGAAGACGACCGGCCCAAGTACCTGAAGACCGATGATTGGTGGCAAGACAGCTTCGGCGCCACCGAGCGAAACGCCCGACGGGTGCACTTCGCTCCAGGTTGAGAGCCTGCTCGGCTACAAGCCGCCCTCTGATCTAGGCTCCATTCCCGATCGTCACAGTTCCATACGCCGGCATCCTGTCAGCCGCGCAGCCGGCACCAGCGGGTCATCCCGGAACATCCGGCCCTCTCGAACGGCAGCTGCTCCCAAGGGATCGCCATGTGCAGACCGAACAGGGTGTCGATCCGCGAGCTCATCTCGTCAGTTGAGGGCAAATTTCATCCCCCTGATAGACCGGGACTTGGTTGTTCGCCTCAGGCAACAATAATTGCACCACAAATCAGATGCGATAAATCAGAAATTATTTTTATTGTATGATTCTAGTGTCTTAATAATTATTACATAAAATAACATGTCGCAAATGACCTATTTTTGCCTAGTCTTATTGACAGGCGCCTGCCGGTTTTGATCTAGGATACCGCGGTGGGGTAGGAAAAAAAGATAGCGAGGGTCAACCGGATGCCGGAGTGAACGCGGGCGCCAGACCTAGGTGGCCCTTACCCATAGTGGGTATCGTGACCTGCTTCATCTGACGTGCTTTGGGGAATGGCATCTCGGATCTCAGAGACATCTATAGCAGTAAGCCTCGTGGGGAGGGTGATGATGAGTACGCGCAATCGTCGGAAGATCGAACGGTCAAGCAAAGACCCAGCCGTATCTTCTCCCACTGTGACGCAAATGCGCCGCCTCACCGCTTCGCTTCTGCTTCAATCGACAGCGCTGATCACCGGCTTCGTCGGCGTGCCCGTCTTGTTGCCACTCTATTCGCGTGCCTACGGTCAGTCGACGTGCAATCCGCCCTCGGCGGCGGGGATGAGTAGCGCGGACATTAGCGCGACCACCTTCTCCTGCACCATCTCGGGCAGCGCCTCAATCCCGCAGCTGGGCAATGGCGGGTCTTATAATTGGTACACAAATAGTTCTCCGAACACTTCCCAGCCAGGAATGAATATTTCAATTACGAATAATGCTATTATTAATGTAACAGAATCTCAATCACCGAATTTGCTTATTGGTAGTTCCGATCCATCTGCGGCGCAGGGGTCGACCAATTATGGTCTTTCAGCCATCAGTCGCGGCAACAATATTCCTGGAAAAGCCAACGACGTCTGGGGTGGCGCCGGCGGAAATGTCTACATTTCCAACGCGGGTGCGATTCAGGCCACGTCCAAGCAGGCCGTGGGTATTTTCGCGGCGAGCTATGGCGGTTTTGGTAGCGGTGATACGCAGGAGAGCGGAAATACCGGCGGGCGAGGCGGTAATACTGGTGCGGTGACCATTGTAACCTCTGGTGACGTGACCGCGACAAGCGCTGCGATCGTGGCGACCAGCACCGGCGGACGCGGTGGAATACCGAATGGCGACAACAATATTGACGGAAGCGGCGGCGATGCGGGCGCCGTGTCTGTGCTCCTCACTGCGGGGCAAGTAACCTCTACCCAAGCTGGTGTCGGGGTGGAGGCGTCATCCTATGGTGGCGCGGCCGGACGGCAGGGCAAACAGGGGAATGGGGGCAGTGCTGCGTCCGTCGGGATCTATCTCGGCACCGCGTCGCAGGCCTTTGGCGGCACTGTTGCAACGACGGCGTCCTGGGAGAGACGCGGCCCATATGGCGACCACTATAGTTCCGGCGCAGCCCTTTCAGCCGTCAGCCGAGGCGGTTCGGGCTATCGCGGCAACGGCGGCGACGCGGGTGATGTCACCGTCAATGCCTATGGCGCCAACGCCAGCCTGATCACCAAGGGAAGTTCTTCGCCCGGCATCTATGCTCAGAGCTACGGCGGACAGGGCAACGACACATCTTATCACGGCGGAACAAGTGGTGCCGTTACCGTGTCTCTGCGAGGCTCCGGGTCCATCACCACGGCCGGCGCCTATTCTTCCGGCATCGTTGCCCTGAGCAATGGCGGTGTTGGGCAGAGCAAGTCTGTAGGCACGGGCAGCGATACAGCCCAAGGGGGCGAATCCGGTAACGTCTCGATCACCAGTGCCTTCTCCATTGCGACGACGGGAACGCAATCCCACGGGATCGTCGGGATATCGGCCGGCGCTGGTGGCGGCATGTTCCAATATTCCGGGGCAGGCTCGTTCGTCTGGGGCGATCAGAACGCCAATTCAGCATCCGCCGGGAATGTCACCATCACCAATACGGGTGCGATCTCCACCCAGGGAAGCGATTCCCACGGCATCCTGGCCGAATCCATCGGCGGCGGCGGCGGCGCGCTGTCATCAAACGGCACTCTCCCCACAACCTCACAGGGAGCCATCGACGTCTCTGCCGGGACTCAGCAGTCGCTCGGCGGCAATAGCGGGGGGGCTGCAGGCGGTACGGTCACCGTGCGCAATTATGGTCGTATCACGACAGTCGGCGGCTATACGGCGACTGCCTCCGGCGCCGTCGATACGTCAAGCGGCACGGTTTATACGGGCGGCGGCATTGGTATCCTCGCACAATCCATTGGGGGCGGCGGCGGCACGAATGGCGGCCCCGGCGTCCTCGCCCTGCTCGGCCCGGTCGGGGCGTCTGGAAGTTCCGGGGCAAACGGCGGATCGGTTAACGTCGCCAATGGTGGCGTGATCACCACTTACGGTTCAGAAGCGCACGGAATCGTTGCGCAGTCCATCGGTGGCGGCGGCGGCAATGGCCGCAACAAGCATGGCTTGGTCCTTGCTGTCGGCGGTTCTGGCGGCAATGGTGGCGATGGCGGAACTGTGACGGTGGAGCATTCCGGCGCCATCGTTGTTTCGGGCGAATATGCCGGCGGCATCATCGCGCAATCCATTGGCGGCGGTGGTGGCTCAGGCGGCAAGGCGACCTCTTGGGGCACAGTCATATCTGCCTCCAAGGGCGGCTCAGGCGGCGGCGGAGGCGACGGCCAAACGGCGCAGGTGAGAACCTATGCCGGCAGCAGCATTACAACCTCGGGCACCAACGGCACCGGCCTGCTCGTCCAGTCCATCGGTGGCGGCGGCGGCACCGGCGGCGCCTCCAAGGCGACGTCCGCGTCGCTCGGCATCGGCATTTCTCTGTCATTCGGTGGCAGTGGCGGCGGGGGCGGTACGGGCGGGACAGCGGAAGCGACCAGCGGCGGCATCATCCGCACGTCGGGTTATGATTCCGCTGCCATCACGGTTCAGTCCATCGGCGGGGGCGGTGGTGCCGGCGGGTCCTCTGCTGCGAAATCCCTTGTGGCCGGTGTCCCGGTTGATCCCAGCGATCCTAAGGCGACCTTGGCCGTGGCCATCAGCTTTTCCCACGGGGGCAAAGGCGGAACCGCCGCGAATGGCGGAAATGCTTTCGCGACGAACACGTCCTCCGGGCAAATCTACACCAGCGGCCACGGCTCGGTGGGCATGCTGGTCCAGTCGGTCGGCGGCGGCGGCGGCGCCGGCGGCGATTCCAGCGCCAATAGCTCGGCCGGAATTCTGCCGAAGGTAATCAATTACGCGACCGGTGCGGCGGATCCTCAGGCCTTCAACTTCTCCATCAGCACGTCGCTGGGCGGAACCGGCGGCGGTGGCGGCGCGGGCGGCTACGCTGAAGCGTTCAACCAGGGCCGGATCGCCACCACGGGGCAGTTCTCCGACGCCATCATGGTGCAGTCGATCGGTGGCGGCGGCGGCAATGCCACCACCGGCAATGCGCAAAGCAAATCGGCGGCGGGCAAGGTTTCGGTAAGCCTTTCAGTCGGCCTCGGCGCCACCGGCGGCGATGGCGGGGCGGGCGGCTTCGCCGCGGCTGGCAATGTCGGCACCATTTCGACATCGGGCAATGATTCCCGCGGCATGTTGGTCCAGTCCATCGGCGGCGGCGGCGGCACATCGGGTGGCGGCGGCGGCACAGCTGGCGGCACTGTGGGCATTGTCATCGGGCTCGGTGCCGCGGGAACCGCAGGCGGGAACGGCGGCACCGTGTATGCCTGGAACGCCGGCAATATCGTGACCAGCGGGGATTGGGCGGACGGAATTCTGGCGCAATCCATCGGCGGCGGCGGCGGCATGGGTGGGGCGGGCGATTCCTCGCTCACCGTGCCGACGCCCAGCAGCATCACAAATTACCTGCCGCAGGGCGATACGGCGGCCCAGACGGCCACGTTCAACGTGACGGTCGGGTCCGATGGCGGCGCCGGCGGAGATGGCGGCGCGGTCGTTGTCGGCAAGTCGAACGGGGGTTATGGCGGCGGCTCGCAGCCCGGCGGCAGCGTCACAAATGGCAGCATTATCACTTCAGGCATCCTCTCCAACGGCATCACCGCGCAATCCATCGGCGGCGGCGGTGGCGCGGCGGCGGTGTCCAACGGCAGCAGCAGCGCTGGCGCAACCGGCCCCTTCACGGCTGACCTGACTATCGGCGCCAGCGGCGGCTCGGGCGGCAATGGCAGCGCGGTGAGCGTCTATGCCAGCAATATCAGAACCTCCGGTTTCGGCTCGCACGGTGTGCTGGCCCAGTCCATCGGCGGTGGTGGCGGCTCCGGCGCAACCACCGGCTTCTCCATACCCTCGACCAAAATCCATTTCGGCAATACGACCACGACCGCCGCCAGCGGCAATGGCGGAGCGGTGACCGTAACGACGCTTGAGAACACGGTCATCTCGACGGGCGGCGGGGTGGGGGGCACCGACGCCTTCGGCATACTTGCGCAATCCATCGGCGGCGGCGGCGGAACCTTCGCCGCGGCGTTCGGCGATACGACTACCGCAAGTGCCGCTTATGTGCGCGATGCTCTAAAGATTTCCCTCGGCAGCATGGCCAGCAGCGGCAATGCGAACGGAGGTGCCGTGACAGTGAACGCCAATGGCGCCATTGCGACTTACGGAACCCGCAATATCGGCATTCTCGCGCAATCCATCGGCGCGGGCGGGGGCGTAATGTCGACGATAAGCGCTGCTATCAAGGACGTCTCTTTCGTGTCCACCGGCGCCAGCGGAATCTCTGACGCAGTAAATGTGTCGCTCAACGGGACGTCGCGGATCTACACCTCCGGTGATGGCGCAATTGGTGTTGTTGCGCAGTCCATCGCCGGTGGCGGGGCGTTCACCGCAGATGCGACGCAGAAGTTTCAGATCTATGCGCCGGTGTCTGATAAATATGCCTACACCAGCGGCAGCGGTACCAGCGGGGGCGTTGCCGTAACCCTCGCGACCGGGGCAGCGATCGTCACCTCCGGCGCCTATGCCCACGGTATCTTCGCGCAAGCCTTCTCCGGTGGTGGTGGTGTGTTTCAAAAGAACGGCGTCACCTATGCCGGTTCGCTCCAACGCGGCGGTAGCAGCGGAACGGGTAACGTCCAGATCACGACCTCAGGCCAAATCCACGTGGCTGGACAGGGCGCCTGGGGTATTTTCTCGCAGGCCGGCAGTGACGCAAATGATATCGCCGTGGAGGCAGGCGGCGTTGTCAACGCCAGCGGCGCCAGCGCCGGCGCCATCTATGCCGTGGGCAGGAACACGGGCATCCAAATCGCCAAGGGGGGTGCTGTGGGCGCGACGTCGCCCAACGGGATCGCCATTCAGACGGTCGGTGCGAATATCACAGCGGTGACGAACTCCGGGTTGCTTCAAGGTAATCTCATGCTGTCCGGCAACATCGGAAACAAAGTATACAATACCGTCTCCGGCACTTTCATTAGCGGAACACAGGTACAAGTTGGCTCCTTCGAAAATTATGGAACGGTCAATGTCGGCGGAACCGGATCGTTCGTCACTACGACATTTTCGGGTAATCTGACGGGCAATGGCGGTATTGTCGCAGATGTCGATATGGTACACGGCACATCTGATCGGTTCATCGTTGGGGGCACACTGTCCGGGCAGAGTGCGGTCACGCTCAACGCTGTGTCCTTGCTGCCGAATGTGACGGTGGATCTGTTCAAGGCCGAAGGCGGCGTCGTGACAGATCCCGTCACCGTACTGCCAACGCCGATATATCAATTCACCTCTCCGACCTTGCAGGCGGATGGCTGGTACGGCTTCTCGGTGCAAAGCGCGAATTTCACCAGTTCCAGCCTCACTGCCAACCTCAACACCAACCAGCAGAAGGTGAGCGGCGGATTACAAAGTGCGTGGAACGTCATCGCCAATGGCGCCACACTCGGGTCACCCGCGACCTCCGCGCTTGGAGCCGTCTTCGGTCAATTTTATAGTGCGACGCCCGCGAACTATCCGTCCCTGATCAACTCGATCTATTCCAGCACCTCGCTGGTCCCGCTCTCCACCGCGACCGAAACCGCCATTGCGACCGCATCGAGCGTGCTGAGCTGTCCGGCGTTCGAGGGCGATGGCGTGCTGCTTCAGGAAGGCAGTTGCGATTGGGCGCGCGTGCTTGGTGGGGTCGCCGACCGTACCGGTTCAAACGGCTTCTCGGGCTTCTCCGGCAGTATGGCGGGTATGCAGGTCGGGCGGCAGAAGGAGATCGCCAAGGACTGGTTCCTTGGGGCCACGATCGGCTACCAGAGCAGCTCTTACCAAGGTACGGGCCGGGCGGAAACGCTGGACAATCAGACGGGATTTGGTGCGGTGGCCCTCAAGCGCCAGATGGGACCGTGGTTGTTCGCCCTCGCCGCTGGCGGCGGATACAATTGGGGCGATTCAACACGCACCGTTTCGGTCGGCTCGCTCTCCTCTCTCGCCGAAGGGTCCCCGACCTCCTACTTCCTGTTCGGGCGGGCACGCGCGTCCCACGAATTGATCTTCAACAATGCGTGGTATGCAAAGCCGATGCTCGATGTTGATGTCATGTCGATCAATCAGATCGGCTACACGGAAACTGGGCTCGGCCCCCTTAACCTTGCGGTGCAGAGTGGATCGTCGACCTTCTATGGCATCACGCCGGCTTTGGAGGTCGGCGGCCGGTTTGCTCTGGATGATAATACGGTGGCGCGGCCGTTCGCGGTCATGGGCGTGAGCTTCCTCTCGGGCGACACATGGTCGTCCCGCGCGACCTTCGTCAACGCGCCGGGCATGCAGGCCTTTGAGACCCTCTCGCCGGTCGCGGACATGGTGGGTCGGCTCGATCTCGGCCTCGACATTCAAAATGTGAGCGGCGTCGAAGTGAAGCTGCAATATACCGCGAACGTGGCCGAGGATTATCTTGCCCAGGGTGCGTCCCTGCGGCTCGGGTATAAGTTCTGATTTGCCGCTCAGTCCCCTACTCCGATGGCCTTTTCAGAAGGCCATCGGTCGGTCCGCTCGACGAAAGCAAACGCCTTGAGTGATCAGCCAAATCCCGCGCCGGAGCCCACCGTTGAAGCGGCAGGTCTCCCGCCCGCCGATGCGCCGCAGGCGGTGCAAGACGTTGTCACCCACATCTCGTGCTCGCGCGGCCTGCCGCAATGGCTGCAATTGCACAATTGCTCCATCGCCTTTACCTCCTACCAGACGGGACAACTGTTCCTGGTGGGGGTGCTGCAGAACGGCGCGCTTTCGGTTCATCAGCGCAATTTCGTGCGCGCCATGGGCCTGATCGGCGACGGCCAGCGCTTGCTTCTGGCAGGATTGGCGCAGATCTGGCGGTTTGAGAACGTGCTCGGACTCAACGAGGTGGCAAACGAGCATTTCGACCGTCTCTATGTGCCGCGGCGCGGCCAGACTGTGTCGGACCTTGATGTGCATGAGATGGGCATTGATGCGGCCGGCCAGTTGATTTTCGTCAATACGAAATATTCTTGCCTGGCGACCGACAGCGTCGTGCATAGTTTCAAGCCGGTCTGGCGGCCCGCCTTCATCTCGCGCCTAGCGCCGGAAGATCGGTGCCATCTCAACGGCATGTGTATGGAAAATGGCCAGCCCCGCTATGTCACGGCGGTGTCCACGAGCGACATTGTTGACGGTTGGCGTGACCGGCGCCGGGATGGCGGCGTGGTGATCGATGTGACGACGGACGCCATCATCGCCGACGGGCTCTCCATGCCGCACTCGCCCCGTATCCACGATGGGGCCCTGTGGGTTCTGGATTCCGGCAATGGCTATCTGACCCGCATCGATCGGGACACCGGCGCGCGCGAACGCGTCACCTTCTGTCCGGGCTTCATGCGTGGTCTCTCCTTCCATGATGGTCACGCATTCATCGGGTTGTCGCTGGCGCGGCGAGACGGCGTGTTCAGTGGCCTTCAGCTTCAGGAGGAATTGGACAAGCGCGGGGCGGAGGCCTGGTGCGGCGTTCAGATCGTCAATCCGCGCAACGGCGATATCGTCGAATGGTTGCGGCTGGATGGCGGCGTACGCGAGTTATTTGACGTCGCGGTGCTGCCTGGCGTGCGCTGCCCCATGGCCCTTCCGACGTTCGGCCCGGATCTGGCAAGCTTCATCACCATCGAAGCCCCCGATCAACCGCTCGACCGGCGCCTGCCATCGGGGAGTGATTAATTGAGCGGCTGTGGGCGTCGCCCGCTTGCGTGCGTGACACCAGCTGCCGGCTCCGGCTGTCGTTACTGTGTAAAGGAAGCTGTTGATCTCTGTCTCTCGGTCCTTGGTTGATGTGACATTGCCCCTAACTTCCGTGCGGCGGTGAGTCCGCTCAGGCGATTGGATCGAGCCTGTTTGACGGTGTAAGCGGCGCGATCTGTCGCGGAACTACTGGTTTGGCGCAGCGGCAGATCGGATAGTGCTGTACCCCTCTGAGAAAATGAAAAAGGCTATGCCAGAGGGGGCGTTCCACTTAACTAGGGCTACCCGGTTTGTCGCCGGAGCGCCGTAGGAGAATGCAGCGTTGCAAAGTGGCAAGCAACCAACGACCAGTGACGTGGGGGAGCAGGGATGGTGCGGGGGGCGTGCAGGTACGGTGTCGTACTTTGGTTTCTTCCGCTTATCTGCATCATCTGGTTGGTCGGCTCGTCGTCTTCAAGCGTCGGCGCGCCGCTCAATTTGGATGGCGAACGGGCATCGGTCTCCGTACAAGGTCACCTGTCCGCATTTCATGACATCTCGGGCCAGATGGATTTTGCGGCGATCGAGCGTGCAGCGGTCGAGGGGCGTTTCCGTCCCCTAGAGGGGGCTTTCAACCCAGGCCTCGACAGGGCGGGCGTGTGGTGGTTGAGATTTGCGCTGCGCGCCTCGGACACTGGGGACGGCGAATGGTGGCTTGCCGTAGATGCGCATCCTCTAACTGACAGCGTGGATGCTCTTGTTCCGGTGCGCGGCGCCGATGGCCGTATTGTCGATATGTGGCTGCGCTCTGGCACCGGAGTTCCGGTGGCCAACCGCTATATGCCGGTTTCGCTATTTGTGTTCCGCATGGATGTGCCTCTGGACGAAGAACAGGTCGTCTATATCCGCATCGCGGGAACCCGGTCGATACGCGCACAGGTTGACCTTTGGCGCCTTCCGGATCTTGTTGGGTACATTGTTTCCGTCACCACGATCCTGTCGATGCTACTCGGCGCTGCCGCACTGCTCGGTGTTGCCGCAATGATCATGGGAGCGTGGCTAAGGGAGCGCACCCTGGTGCTGCTCGGCATCAACACCAGCTTCATGACTGCACTGCAGATCCTCATTAGCGGTCTTGCCCTGCAACTTTTCGCCGGGTTTTCGCATTTCATCATCTACAGCGTCCATGCACTCGTGCTGTATCTGACCGCCGGTTCCATGGCCCTCCTGATAATGGACGTCTTTCGCGGGTTTGCCGACATGCCGTGGATCCGCCGCTTCATGTGGACCTTCCTGGCATTTTCCACCGTGGGCGCGGCGCTGACTCCATTTGGCTTCTACCAGCCGCTGCTATCGATCTTGCTGGTGTTGTCGATCATCTTCTCCCTTTTGACCATATTGGCGGCCTATCGATGGATGAGGGCAGGTGAGCCTTCCGGCCTCTGGTACTTCATTGGTCTTTCACTTTCCGGCTTCGTGCTAATGGCATATTCTGGGCGGGTGCTGGGGCTCTTGCCGCTCACCAGCCTCAGCGCCTGGATTTTTCCGGCGTTGGTATTGGCGCAGATCGTGGCCATCTTTGTCGGTGTTATCGTAGCGATCCAGGCGCACCAGAGGACGCGCCAAGCACTGGAGCAGGAGTTGCTTGCGGCCTCGCGCCGGAATGAAAAAATGCTTGAGGTCGCCGTCGAGGCGCGCACACACGCCTTACGCCAAGCGCTGCGGGAGCAACGCAACCTCCTATCCATGGTGAGCCACGAATTTCGCACACCCCTTTCGACGATCGGAGCGGCGGTGGATGTGATCCGTCATGGAACCAGCACGCTCGCGCCAATGGACACGCGCGAACTCGCCAAGATCGGCCGGGCAACGCGCCGCCTCGGGGGGCTGATCGATACGTTTTTGGCCGAGGAATGGCTGGATCGGGCGTCGTTGGAACTGCGTGTACGTCACGTGGATCTGCACGCGCTGCTGACGGAGATCGCTCGTGATGGTGGGATCGAGAGCGAGCGAGACATCCAGCTTAACGGGCCTGAGCAACTCAGAGTGGCGGTGGATCCGCTGTTACTGCGCGTGGCGGTAGGCAATATTGTGAGCAATGCGCTCAAATATAGTTCCGGTCCTGTGACACTGGCCTTTGGCGCCACGGAGGAAGCGGTCGAGATCCGTGTGGAGGACAAGGGGTCAGGGGTCGATCCCGCTGAGCGGGAGACGATATTCGAGCGCTATTATCGATCAGACGCTCATGCATCGCTGCCAGGCGCTGGCCTTGGCCTGTTCATCGTCGCTCGAATCGCGTCACTTCACGGTGGCACTGTGCGCGTGGAAGATGCCGTGGGCGGAGGCAGTGTGTTCATCATGGTGCTGCCCGCTGCGCGTGAGAGCGAAGTGTCAGCCTGAGATCGAGCGTCGGCGTGTTTGCCGTGACGCACGTTGCCGTGGGCCGCAGGAGATCACGTTCGGCTTGAAAGGCACCTGGGAGACTTCAGCAAGCGGGATTTTGGTGGTGCGGGAAGAACGGGGGAGTCTCATGGAGGGAGCATATGCCGCGATCCGGGTGATCGTGGTGGAGGACGACATTGATTTCTGCGAAAGTCTCGCTGAATACCTGCGAATTGCGGGCATGACGGTGCGCGCCGCGCACACCATTGCCGGCCTCGAGCGCACCCTAGCGGAAGAAGCCGCCGACATTATCGTGCTCGACGTGAACCTGCCCGGTGAAACCGGGTTTTCCGCCATCAATCGGTTGAAGCTTGCAAGCCGCGCTCGGGTCGTCATGCTCACGGGTCGTTCCGCCTTGCACGATCGATTGCATGGATTGTCGCTCGGTGCGGATCATTATTTGGTCAAGCCGTTTGACATGACCGAGCTGAAGCTGGTCATTCGCAATCTCCATGCGCGTCTCGGCACGGTGGAGCTTGGACAGCGCGATGCGTCCACCGGCTGGACATTGGACACCGCGCGTTGGGTGTTGCGCAGTCCGAACGGCGACGAGGTCAGTCTGAGCAAGCATGAGCGCTGCCTCATGGCGCGGCTCATGGATGAGCCGGGATGCCCGGTTAGCCGAGAAGATTTGAATGCTGCATTGAAAAAAACCGACTGCGGACAGACCACGCGGGCGGCGCATCTGGAGGTGTTGATCTTCCGCTTGCGCCGCAAAGCAGTAAAAATCTGCGGACACGAGTTTCCAATCCGGTCGGTGCGGGGCTTCGGATACGCCTTTAACGGCGAAGCCCAATAATAACGAAGCCAATCCAAAGGCGCTCCGCAACCAACCCCGCTGGCTGATCGTAATTCCGTCTGACGGCGCCGCTTTTCCAAGGCGCCGCCGTCGGATCCGGCGAAATGTCCGCCTTTTTTCATGAAGACGATGAAGCTCTCATTGACCTGGCTCCATCCCGTATCGACCGGATGAGTTTAGCGAAACCACACACCGCTTCTGAGTAAGCGTCGTCCTCAGGCCACGTCGCTGAGGCCTGGCCGTGCTGGATAGGGCCACGGCAGTAATTCGTCGATGCTGCTGTTGGGATGGCCTCGTCAAACGTAAACATCGTCATGGCAGTGCTCGTTATAAAATCAGAGTGCCCCGAAAGCGAAGCACGCAACCCTCAGAGGGCTAATTACCTCCAGACGAAATCGCGATCAAATTCACCGGCCAATCGTGGACAACCTCACCAAAGCCACCAGAAGGCCGGGGACATGGCGAGACGATAGCGCCAAAGCGGTATTCCCAGAACGGTCTGAAGCAGAGATGTGATTTCGCCGATTTTGACGGTACATTTTCGGAGGCAAGAGCTTCCGCGGCTTGAGGTCTATGTCTCATCGCGAAACGGTCGATAGATGCCGATAGTTCACAGAATTGTTCTGTGCGTAAATTGCCAAAAACTCCAACAAAATCAGCAGGCTAACTTTTTGACGGCCTACGTCACGGATCTCGGCGCCGAAATGAAGTTTTTCTGTAGGAAAATCAATTCATTAGAGTCGAAAAAACATTAGAGTGGGAGTGACGGATACAAGCGGCGGCAATAGCGTAGTTTCGGCGGTGGTTTTCGCTGTCGTTTGATTGCCGTTCTCGGCCGTTTCCTATTCCCATTGATCTTGCCCACGTCGTCTGTTCCGCAGAACCGATCTGCGCGCACTCTCGCAATGATGTAAAGCCGCTTCAACGGATCGGAGTGCTCTGGCGTAAGATTGCGTGTACAAAGGCGGCTCTGCTTTGCGCCCTAACATCGGTCGTTCAGGAGTTTTTGCTTGTTCCCGGAATTTACCGCTATAGTTCTGACGGCTAGACCTGTCACTCCGGTACTCCGTCGGCGGACATGGTTTTCCAGATGTCCTGGTCAATGCTCCTGAAGCTCGCGATCATGATTGTCATGGCAATGCCGGATGCCTGCCAGACCCTGCTATCGTAAAGCCCGCAAGGCGTCGGCCGGATCGGCGCCGCCATGCTTGAGGTGTGCTGGGTCGATATAGCGCCATTTCGCCGATGCGCCCGGGTGCATGGGCAGACCACGCGTCCACCTGTCGCTGCGACCTGCCCGAGGCGAGGCTGCGTGTAACCGTCGCCTCGGTGCCGCGCCAGTTTGCGATCAGCAGGCGGCTTTCCGTCACCCCAACCCGCCGTTCGCGAATACGGTTTGAGCATCAATCCAGGCGCCATCCTGCGAGCAGAGAAGCGCGATGACACCGGCGATATCTTCCGGTAGGCCCAGGCGACCGAGGGGGGTCTGTTCGGGAATTCCGCGGAGCGCCTCTTCGCCATGCTGCCGGAGGAGCTGCGTGTCGACGGCACCAGGCGCCACCGCGTTGACCGAGATGTTGCGACCGGCCAACTCCTTCGCAAGGACGCTGGAAAAAAGCATCTGGGCGCTCTTCGTGGCGGCATACGCACCCGTAGCCGGAGGAGGCGTCTTGATGATGCTTGAAGACAGGCTGATGATCCGGCCGCCGTCACGCGTCCGCCGTGCCGCCTCGCGCAGCACGTTGAAGCTGCCTTTGACATTGGTTGCCATCATTCGATCGAAGGCCGCGTCCGTCATCTGAGCGAAGGGGCCGACATTCATGATGCCCGCATTGTTGATCACCACATCAACGCCCCCGAATGCCTGCTCATTGGCGTCGAACAGAGCCTTGACCGCTGCGGGATCAGCGACGTCGGCCTGGCGAACGATGGCGCGCCCCCCAGCCGCCTCGATGTCGGCCACGACGCGGGCAGCGAGATCACGGTTCGTGAGGTAGTTCACGGTCACGGCAAAGCCATCGCGCGCCAGACGCTTGGCGGTAGCAGCGCCGATGCCCCGCGACGAGCCGGTGACGACGACCGCCCTGCCGGCGCCAGGGAGCGTTGCTGGGCTGGCCGTGGCTGCTTGGGCTGAAGCCGTGCTTCCCATGGCGAGAGCCGCGGGAGCGGCGGCCGCGAGGGTCATGAAGGTGCGGCGTGAGGTGTCAGCATCGGACATTCTGATGGTTCCTTTCTCGATACGAGTGGTTTGATTGCAATCGATGCGGCCCGCTGGGCGATTGGCGGGCCAGCGCCTCTTGTCGGCCGATCGGAGGAGACGAAAGTCACTGTCGTCCCAGCGAAGCGGCGATGCGCCCGTTTGCGATCAGCAAGGTGGTGCCCGTCAGGACGCTGGCGATCGGGACGACCAGCAGCCCGAAGCCAAGGCCATTGGCAACTTGCGCAGTTGTCACCGCGTCGCTGACCATGCCGACGATAACCGGTCCGAGCGCCGGTCCAAGAAGGCCGGAGCCGATCATCACGAGGCTGGACGCCTGCGCTTGCTTACCTTCGCCAGCGACGAGATGGGCAGCGCCGAAGGCCCATGGCAGCAGGAACGAGAAGGACAGCATCCCCGGCACCAACAGCGCGATCGACAACCAGCCGGCCGGCGCGAACAAGGCTGCACTCGTGGTTGCGCTGGCGATCAGGAAGAGAATGGCCGGCGGCCCGAGCACTTTCCCCGTGCCCGAGCTCACCGCGCGGTCGAACCAGCGTCCGCCCAGGAGCGTGCCGATAATGCCCATCAGGCCCTGCAAGAGGCCAAAAGCCAGTCCCACCTCGCTCGCGCTGAAGCCGTGCGTGCGGATGAGGAACGGAGCGGAGAAGGCGTAGAAGGGCGCTGCGGCGAAGCCGAGGAAGATCGCTGCGATGAACAGCCAGCGAAACGCCGGGGAGGCCAGCAATCGGCGACAGGATCGTAGGAACGGTTCGCTGTTGGCGGCCGTGCGGGCGAGCGTCGGGGTCGGCCCCGGGACAATGAAGGCCAATAGAGCAACCAGACCGCCGATGGCTCCGGCGCCGATCATGGCGGTGCGCCATCCCAGCGTATCGCCGATCGCCCCGCCGGCGGCGAAGCCGATCATGGTGCCGAGCGGGATGCCCATGGCGAAAAGGCCGATCGCCAGGCCGCGACGCTCCGGCCGGATCTTGCGGCCGATCAGCGCATGGCCGGCAGGTACGGCGCCGGCTTCTCCGAACGCGACGCCGAAACGCGTGATCGCCAGCAGTAGAAAGCTTGCGGCGAAGCCACCGAGCGCCGTCATCGCGCTCCAGAGCAAAATGCACGAAACTAGGACGAAGCGAGGCGACCCTCGGTCCGAGGCTCGGGCGAGAGGCAACGACAGCAGCGAATAGCAAACTGCGAAGGCGAGGCCCGTAAGCAGGCCCATCTGGGTGTCGCTCAGCCCGAGGTCCGCCTTGATAGCCTCGGCCAAGATGAAGGGAAGTATTCTGTCGATCTGGGAAAACGCGTTTATAAGAAGAAGCGTCGTGCAAATTGCGGCGACGCGCCAACCCCGCGCATATTGTTTTGGGGGCTTCTCCGGAAGTGGCGGAAAAGTTTTTTGTATATCTATTGACCGCGCGGCGGCTTCTGCCATGTTCGACGCACTCCTCGCTTGGTTCGCATCCTCAAGCTAGATGGAGTGTCTGATGATCAGAATGCCGGAAGCCTCAAAAAACTTGCCCAATCCTGCGGGTGACGATAGGTTGCCACTAGGAGGCCAAGTGCTGCGCTGGCCTCGCAACCCTCCGGAGGTGCGGGTGCCGCCATCGCTGTTCGGGGCCGTCATCGCCTATATCGAGGCCCAGGGCGGGGGGCAAGGCGTGTTCCCGACGCCGATTGCCAGCTTCAATATCGTCCGTTCCTTCAAGCAGCGAATGCGGATGCGGCAGGTTTATAAGCCGTCGATCTGCGTCGTGCTCCAGGGGGCGAAGGAAATCATCCTGGGTGAGGACACGCTTCGCTACGGCGCGATGGAGTGTCTGGCTGTTGGCATGACGCTGCCGGCGACGGGGCACATCGTCGAGGCAAGCCCAGATGCGCCCTATACCGGATTAACGCTTGAGCTGGACGTCGCGATGATCCGCGACGTGCTGGAACAGCTGGACGTTCCGCCGGCGCCTCCTGCCAGCTCCGGGCCATGCCTGTTCGTGCGGCAGGTCGATGAGCCCTTGGCGGACTGCGTTCTCCGCCTCCTGCGGATGTGCGAGACACCGAAGGCGATCCCGATCCTCTTTCCGTCCGTCATGCGTGAGATCTGCTACTGGCTTTTGAGCGGCCCGAATGGCGGCGAACTCTGCAAGCTGGCCGAGCCGGAGTCGAACGCCGCCCGGGTCGCGAAAGCCCTCCACCTCATGCACGAGGACATCGCCCGGACGCTGCGTATGGAGGAATTGGCGGAAGTGGCGCGAATGAGCCTTTCGTCGTTCCATCAGCACTTCAAGGCCATGACGTCGATGACGCCGTTGCAGTTCCAGAAACAATTGCGCCTTCTTGAGGCGCGGCGCCTGATGGTTATGGAAGATGCGAACGTGGCCGACGCGGCTTACCAGGTCGGTTACGAAAGCGCGTCGCAGTTCAGCCGCGAATATTCGCGGATGTTTGGCGTTGCTCCGAAGCGTGACGTCATGAATCAGCAGCGCCTGTATAGCGAATATGTCGGTCGCAGGGTGCAGACTGCGTAGCTGCCTCCCATGTCGCTGAAAGCGACTGCTCCAGGCAATAATGCCAGGAGCCGCTCTTTTGGTGGCTCCAGTCGCCTGTGTGGCCAAAGCTGAACCAACCTTCCGAAACCATCCCCATCTGCAGGAACAGGCAAATTTCCTGAAGGTTCGGGTATTCTGATCATTGGGTACACCATTTAGCTTGGAGTTCTGATCGCCAACGAACGCGTTGCCGATTTCCTTCGACAATGATGGCCGCCGGAACGTTTGCGTCAGGCCGAACCCGTCAATGAACCCAGATCCGAGGGTGGTATGCTTACGCTCATTGAAGATGCACTCGATAGCTTCCTGAAAGAAGACGACGGACAAGCCGTCGTCATGCTGAACCTCCTGCGGTTCCAGGAAGGCGGCGGCAGGGAGCGATACGCCGACTACCTCGCCGTCGCCACGCCGATCGTCGCCCGTTTCGGGGCGGAGATCGTCTATGTGGGCAATGGCCTCCCGGCTCTTTCGGCAGAGCTCGGACAGACCTGGGACGCGGTTGCCCTCGTGCGTTACCCCAGCCGCCGGGCATTCGCCAATTTGGCGATGGATGCCGACCACCGGGACAAGGCGGCACCGTTGCGGGAGGCGGCGCTCACTGAAGCCGTATTGCAGCCTCTCCAGGCAGCTTCCGCCTAAAGGCGACGAAAGAATTTCCGGATGCGAAAGAATTGGACCACCCAGGACATGCCGTCCCAGAACGGCAGAACAATCGTTGTCACGGGCACTGGTGGCCTCGGCTTCCATGATGCACTTGCGCTTGCGCGCGCCGGCGGCGACGTCATTATCGCCGGGCGAAACCCGCGCAAGGGAAGCGATGCCGTCGCCCGTATCAGGCAGTCGGTGAAAGATGCGCGCGTGAGCTTCGAGCCCGTTGATCTTGCGGATCTGGCCTCTGTCGCCGCATTCGGACAGCGGTTGTGCGAGAGCCGGGAGCGGGTCGACACTCTGATCAACAATGCCGCCGTCATGACGCCGCCGCAGCGCCAGACGACGACGGATGGGTTCGAACTGCAGTTCGGGACCAACTATCTCGGCCACTTCGCGCTGAGTGCGCATCTGTTGCCTTTGCTCAGCCGTGGGCAGGATCCTCGTGTGGTCACCCTGTCCAGTATCGCCGTGCGCCGCAATGCAGCTATCAATTTCGACGATCTGCAGGCCGAAAAAGCCTATCGGCCGATGCCCGTCTACGCACAGTCCAAGCTCGCCTGCCTGATATTCGCGCTCGAGCTTCAGCGCCGCAGCGACGAAGCGGGCTGGGGCCTGACGAGTATTGCGGCCCATCCCGGGATTTCGCGAACCGACCTTCTGCACAATGCCCCAGGGCGATACAGTGCCCAGGGACTTTTGCGGTCGATCCTGTGGTTTCTGTTTCAGCCGGCGGCGCAGGGAGCGCTGCCCACATTGTTCGCAGCGACGTCACCGGAGGCGGGAGGCGGGAGATACTACGGTCCCGACAGGCTTTCGGAGACGCGCGGCCATCCGAGCGAGGCGGCAATCCCGCCAGCCGCATTGGAGTTGCACGTCGCCCGCCGGCTTTGGGACGTCTCGGAAACGCTGGCGAACGTCAATTTCATCGCTGCGGCTGCAACACCTCTCCATACCCGTCCGAATGGGCCCAGCATTCCCGCGGAGGCCTGAGGGATGGACCCGCTCGCAAGTCTCGTAGACTGGATTGCTCTTTACGGAGTCCTCGGTCTGTTTGCAGTCGGACTGGCGGAACGCTTCGTCCCGGCATTGCCGTCCCACGGCATGCTGGTCGCCATCGGCATGGCGGCGGTCGAAGACAGTTGGTCGCTGCCGTCCGCTTTCATCATGACGACCTGCGGAAGCTTGTTCGCCAGTTTGGCGCTCTTCCTCGTCGTCCGTGCTGTTGGGCAGGATGTATCCGGCAATCTCCTGTATGGAACCAGGCGGCTCCTGGGCCTGCCATCGAAGCGCATTGACAGGATGCTCATCTCCTTCCAGGCGCGCGACCGGAGCCTGTCCCTGATCGCGCAGATCATCCCGACAGTTCGGTTCGTCGCGCCGCTGGCAGCCGCGCTTCTTCGCCTGGATGCGTGGCGCTTTGCTGCCGGCACTCTGCTGGGCATCGCCCTTTGGAATGGGGTGTTCCTCACCGCGGGCTACGCGGCCGCCCAGTCGATCCCCGACCTCAATGCATCAGCCTTGGCCATCAAGTTCCTGTTCCTCGTTCTGGCGGTTGAGATGCTGTCCGTGTTGATCTGGCGCCTGCTTGGGCGAACCAATTGGTGCCGGACCTCTTCGGAGGATCAAGCATGCTGAGCAGGTCGTCAGAGACCCTCCAGTTCTTCCGCGCCTGGTTATCCGAACCGCTCAGGGTGGCCGCCGTGACGCCATCCGGCCGAGCGCTGGCAGCTCTGATCGTGTCGGAGGTGTCTGCGGATACCGGGCCGATCCTCGAACTTGGACCCGGAACGGGCGTGTTCACACGTGCTCTGCTGGCGCGAGGCATTGCCGAGGAGAACCTCGCGCTCATTGAATTCGGTGCAAGGTTTGCCGCAAAGTTGAATGCCGATTTCCCTCGTGCGAAGACATTGTGCATGGACGCGGCGCGATTGCGCGATGTTGAGCTTTTCGCTGACACCCCGGCAGGGGCCGTCATCAGCGGCTTGCCGCTTTTGTCGATGGCACCACGAACGGTTTATTCGATCCTGGAAGGCGCCTTCGCGCATCTTCGCGCCAACGGTGCGTTTTACCAGTTCACCTATGGCCCACGCTGTCCGGTATCGCGCCCGCTGCTCGACCGGCTAGGCCTTAAGGCCAGCTATGTGGGAGGCACCTTTGCAAACGTGCCTCCGGCTGCCGTCTACCGCATCCAGCGTCGCAAGGCCCTTCGGGTACGTGACGCGACTGCGGACCGCTCCTGACGCAATAAGTCGGTGGCTGACATCAGGATCAGGCCTTGTCCCTTTTCCCGTGATCAATCGTGGACGTGATTTGGTCCCAGCCGGCCAGGGCGATTTCCGCGACGGCGGAGAGTTCGGCGCGATCCGCACCGTCACGAGCGCGGATCGACATGCCGCTTTGTACGGTCTGCACGAACCTCGTGAGCTTGGTGGTGTCCGCCGTCACCTGGAGGTCCCCGTCGCCCTTTGCTTTGTCAAAGCGGGCCTTCAAAAGATCGAAGCCTCCCGCGCGCGCGGCTCGCATGAACTCGCCGAGTTCGGAATGTCCTTCGCTGCCCACCGTGGCGAGCGTCGCCATGCATCCATGCGGCAGATCGCAATCTCCACCCGTCATGGCCACGGCGGAATCCTGGAGAAATGCTAGCGCTGCCTCCCGCGCGGTCGCAGCCTTCCGGAACCGGGTCCAGACCAGTCCCTCATAGGTCAGTCCTCTTCGCCCAGGCAGCGATCCCGCACCTTTCATCTGGAGGCCGCATCGTCTCCATCGGCTCCTCGCTTGCCGAGCGTGTTCCGTTTCCAGGGGTGACGGCCTATTCCATGTCGAAGTCGGCACTTCTGTCGTTCACACGAAGCCTTTCGCGTGAACTCGGCCCTCAAGGCATCACCGTGAACCTCGTTCAGCCAGGGTCGACCGATACGGACATGAACCCTGCCAATGGTGAGAACGCTGATTATCAGCGGAGCCTCACGTCGCTCGGCAGGTTTGGGGAGCCCGGTGAGATCGCCAGTGCCGTGGCGTTCCTTGCCGGTCCCGCTGCAAGCCTGATTACGGGGGCGGTTCTCAATGTGGACGCCGGCTTCAACGCCTGACGTTCGCCCCGCCACCATAGGCCCGTTGCCAAGGGGCGCTGCGTGACGCGGCCGAGGCTGGGAACCCGGCCCCCTTAGCCTGCGGTCACACCACGAAGTCGAAACGACCGAAATGCCCGCCTCCGGTCGGCTTCATGTCGAGGAGAAGTGTCTCATGAAAAAGCCTGTCTCCGACATTTTGGGGCTCTCCGGGAAAGTAGAGCTGCGTGATGAGGACGCGGCCGCCCGGACGCTGGACCTTGAAATGGAAGTGACGCGTTCGGCCGGGGTAAAGCGCCGGTACGATGGTGTTAAACCACCAGCGCCCCTGCGCGTCGGTGAACTGGTGTCCGCGAAAACGGAAACCGACGTTGTCATAGTTGCCGTTCTCGTCCGCATGCCAGATCTCGATGAGGCTGCCGGCGAGTGGACGGCAGCGATTGTCGAAGACGAACCCCGCGACGGTGATCCGCTCGCCACCGGGCGCGTCGGGATAAAGATCGCGTCCGAGCGGCGAGTTCGGCCGGAAGAAGGGGCCGGCCTCCCTTTCGAGCGTGAGGTCGTCCCCATCGTCGCAAGAGAGTGTCAGCGGCAATTCGGGTGCGGCTTGCGCGAAGGCCCCCGTCCTGGCGGCATCGATGAGAGGCAGTGTCAGAAAGGCCGTCAGCAGAGAGCGTCGGGTGGAGGGCAAGGTCGGTCTCTGGGGTTCGATGAGGTTGCTGATGACGTGGCCGGGGCGGTTATCGCAGCCGTTCCACGGCGTTGGCCTGCGCCTGCCTGATGAGGCCGGAATACATGTTGTCTTTGCCAGGATACCAGGGCATCGAGCCGATGAAGCCGAAGCCGGGGATCGTTTCCATGTGGGCGACCATGCGGGCACGCATGCGCGCGTCGGGAAGCGGGCCGGTCATCGCCTGGACATTGTCACTCATGTGGTCGGCGTTCGACGTGCCGCAGAGCACGCTGGAGACGGCGGGATGCGCCATGACCCATTTCAGGAAGAACTGGGCCCAGCTCGTCGCGCCGAATTCCTCGGCGAATCCGGGAAGCTGCTGGCCCTCGACCACCTTCATCAGACGTGCCTTTTCCAGCGGCAGGTTGATCAGCACGCCGACGCCCCTGTCGGCGGCCGCTGGAAGCAGGCGGCGCTCGGCGTCGCGGTTAAAGATGGAGTAGTTCGTCTGGATGAAATCGACATCGCCGCGTTCGACGATCGCCAGCAGTTGCTCCTGCGCGGCCGACTCGTGATGGGTCACTCCGACATGGCAGATCAGGCCGTCCTGTTTCCAGGATTTCATCAGCGGGATGACAACTGGCGCGTTGGTGATGCTGTGGCACTGCATGAGATTGATCGTGTCGCGCCAGGTTCGCATCTGCGACTGCCTGAAGCTTTCCACCGCATGGCTTTCGTCGCCGAGATATTCGCCCGTCGCCCAGACCTTGTTGGCGAGGAACATCTCGTCCGAACCTTCGAACTCGCCCATGAACTGGCCGACGCTGACTTCGGCTGAGCCGTAAAGCGGCGAGGTGTCGACCACGCTGCCGCCGGCGGCGACATAGCGTTCGAAGACCTGACGAAGAGCGTCGCGACGATCGCCGGGCTTCAGGTCGAAGGTGAGGAAGGTGCCGAGACCCAGCGTGGTCACCCGTTCGCCCGTGCGGGGCAGGGTACGGGTCCGCGCCTCGGGATTGGCGCCAGAGGCTGCGGAGGTCGTGTCCTGGGCCTGCGCCGTGGCGGTGGTCTGGCCGGCGAGCGCCAGCCCGGTTGCCGCGGTTCCCAGTGTTCCGAGAAAATCGCGACGATTGATCTTTGACTGGTTCATGAGAGGTTCCCTGCTCGATTATTCCTGAAGTCAGAACTGCCAGCTGGCGGGGACCCAAGCGTAGGCGCTGTCGGTCTTGAGCATCCGGCCAAGGCCGGGGAACGGAAAATGGAAGCCGAGTACGGGAATGCGGTCGGCTGCCGCCCTGTCGAAGATGCGACGGCGGGAGGCGAGCGCGGTCTCCTTGTCGCGGTCGGGACCCGGAAGCCAGGGATTGTCGACGTTGACGACCGGGTGGTAGGCAAGATCGGCCGTCAGCAGCAGTTGGTCGTTTCCGGAGTGGATGAGGAAGGTCGCCATGCCCGGCGTGTGGCCAGATGCGACAATTGTCGTGAGGCCCGGCACGATCTCGGCGCCGGCTTCGTAAAGCTCGACATCGTTCATGACTGGTTCGAGGCTGTTCTTAATGTTTGCCGCGAAGCGCAGGCGGAACTCCTCGGGCACCGGCATGTAGGAAAGATCCGGATCGGTGCGGACGAAGAAATCCCAGTCCGCCTTCGGCACGAAGACCGTGGCGCGGGGGAAGGCCTTGCCGCCGTCGGCGGATCTGAGATTGCCGACATGGTCCGGATGGGTGTGCGAGATGACGATTGTGTCGATGTCCGCCGCGCTCAGGCCGATCGCCGCGAGGTTGTCGAAGATCCGGCCGCCATTCGGCCCCATCGTCTTGCCCGCGCCGGCCTCGATCAGAATCCGGCGGCCGCCGGTTTCGATCAGAAGCGTGTTGAGGTTAAGCGTCATGTGGTCGGTGGGAAGAAATGCGCGCCGCAGCACCGCCTGAAGCTCCGCCTCGAGCGCATCGCTCGCATAGACACGCGGCGGGCCGCCAATGACGCCGTCGCTCAAAACGGTCGCCCGGATGTCGCCGACACGGAAGCGGTAGCAGCCGGAATTGCCGCTCAGCGAGGGTGTGGCTTGGGCCTTCGCGCTACCGGAACCGCCAATGGCCGGGACGACCACGCTCGATGCGCCTGCGACGGCGGACAGCATGATGGCGCGTCGGTTGAGGGGGAAGGCATTCATCGGTTTTCCCTTTCGTTCGTGCACGCGCTCTTCGTTCCGGCGTCGGGGCCGAGGGGGCTGGTGAGAGAAAGCAAGCCGTGCGCGGCAGATACCTTGCGGAACCATGACATGGGGCTATTCAGCCGATAAGATGCGCAATTGCGATCGGCATGATTAGAATAGCTTCCCAATGAACCCTGTTCGGCTCGACAGCTTCGATGTCTTCGTCTCGATCGTCCGGTGTGGCGGTTTCCGCGCGGCGGCGCTTGAGCGCGGCGTGTCGTCGTCGGCCTTAAGCCAGACGATGAACGCCCTGGAAGAGGCGCTCGGGATCCGACTGCTCAATCGTACGACGAGGAGCGTGTCCCCCACGGAAGCAGGACAGCGCCTCCTCGAACGTTTGGCCCCAGCGTTGAGTGATATCCGGCTTGCGGTGGCCGAAGTCGACGAGCTGAGGGTCACTCCGTCCGGAACGCTTCGGATCAACGCCCCGGCGCCGGCCGTCGATCATTATCTTTGCCCGCTGGCATTCGACTTCATGGATGCCTATCGCGAGGTGAGCATTGAAATCATCAGCGATGCGGCGGTTATCGACATCGTCGAAAAGAGCTTCGATGCCGGCGTGAGATTCGGCAAGCAACTGGCGCAGGATATGATCGCGCTCCCGCTCGGACCGGCACTTCGCTATGCGATCGTCGCTTCACCGGACTACATCAAAAAGCATGGTCAGCCGCAGGTTCCGCACGATCTCGTCAGCCATGACTGCATCAAGCGCAGATATCCTGGGGGTACCTTGGCCACCTGGCGGTTTGCCGACGGCAGCGAAGAGATAGAGGTCACTCCCAGGGGCCGCCTGATGGTCAGCTCGGCGCACAACGAGCTGCAGGCGGCGCTGGCCGGCAGAGGAATAGCCCATGTTTTCGATGACTATGCCAAACCGCATATCCTGAATGGCGAGCTTGTTGAACTACTCTCCGATTGCAGCCCGACATTGCCGCACTGGTTTCTGTACTATCCGAGCCGTCGCCTCCCCAGCGCTACCATGAGGGCATTTCTCGATTACGTTCGGAGCTACGACTGGCAGGCCCGAACGCAACGGCACCCCATCGCGCCGGTCGGCTGAGACGTTCGCAACGGCGGTCGGTGACCACCAAGCGATGTTGGGTCAAGCATCATGCGTAGCGCCTCAATTGACGCGCTGCCATTCGATCCTGATTTCGGTCCCTTCCGGACGCCGAAAATGTTCGGTCATGCGGTCTCCGGCGACGACCAGCGTGAGGTCATCACGGGTCCGGACGCTGCCAACCCAGTTCGGGAATGTCGCCCCTTCCACACGGTTGCCGCTGAATTCACCCCTCTCATCGACGGTATAGGTGCCGAAGAACCCGATGTTGTGTGACACGGTCATTCGGTTTTCCTCGTCCGTCCCTTTGCCACGGGCATCCGAGGCAAAGCGCGGGGTATCGGCATCGGTGATCACTGCCGAAAAGTGCATGTCCGGCGTGAAGACGAGCAGGCCATTGGGGTTCTGACCATAGGCCGGGATATCTTGCCCACCTGGATCAATGGTCGCCGACACCAGTTTCCAGGTGCCCAATACCTGATTGTCGGCGGCGGTCTGCGCAAATGCAGACGAAGACGCGATGCTGAGAACGATCGCCAATAGCGTTGGTCGAATGGACATGTTTGTCCTCTCTTTATGTCCGTGTTTTCAGGACGCTGATGCGGTTCACGGATCCTGCCGGTCGGCGGAATCGGCCACTCCCCGCTGCGCCTCAAGGGCTTTCAGGCGCGCGGAAAGCGCCTGTGAAATCGAGGCATAGGCTGTGCTGCCCAGCGCCAGCCGCAATGGCGGCGCGTCGCTCTCGGCAGCCGCGATCATTGCGGCCACGGTCCGCGCCGCGTCGCCCTTGATCGCGAAACTTCCGTCGCTGATCGCGCGGCGAACGGCGCCGGCAGGGGTTTCCTCATAGGCAGCCAAAGGCTCTGCACGGTCGAGGTTGGCACCGAAGTTCGTGCCCGTCGGCCCCGGTTCGGCGATGATGAAGTCGATACCGAAGGGAGCCACTTCCTGTGCGACGGATTCGACGAAGCCCTCGATGCCCCATTTGGTCGCGTGATAGAGGCTGAAGCCCGGATAAGCGATCTGCCCGCCCTCGGAAGAAACCTGGACGATCCGTCCGCCGCGTTGCCTTCGAAGAAAGGGCAGCGCGGCACGGATCAGGTGGATGGATCCTGCGAGGTTGGTGGTGATCTGCCGGTCGATCTGCGCCTTCGAGACCTCTTCTGCGGCCCCGAACAGGCCATAGCCCGCGTTGCTGACGATCACGTCTATCCGTACGTATCGCTGAAAAGCGCTCTCGACCGCGGAGGTGATGCTGTCCGTTTCTGCCAGATCGAGCTGGACAACATCCAATCGGTCCGGGTGATCCGGCCTGAGCTGCTCCAGGGCTTCGGGGCGGCGGGCGGTTGCGACCACCCTGTGCCCCCTGGCGAGCAGTTGTTGCGCCATCTCAAGGCCGAGGCCCGAAGTGGCGCCGGTAATGAACCATGTCTTGGGCATATCAACTCTCCATCTGTCACTCCTGGGATGTAGAGGGCGGATATTGGTGATATAAGATCGTCAATATGGGATAAGGTGGTGAAGAGTGATCACGAATGACCCGTCCGAGCCTGAACGATCTGGCCGCTTTCGCAGCGGTGGCCAATCATCGGAGTTTCCGCCGGGCCGCCGATGTCATGGGCGTTTCGCGCTCCGCACTCAGCCACGCGATAATCGGCCTGGAGGGAAAGCTGGGCGTTCGGCTGTTCAACCGAACGACGCGCAGCGTGTCGCTGACCGATGCCGGCGCGCTACTGCTCGCGCGCCTCGACCCGGTTCTTCAGGATCTTGACCAGGCGCTCGACACCCTATCGGAAGAACGCGGGACCCCCAGCGGCACGCTGCGGATCAACGCGAACAAGGGCGGCGCCCGCATCCTGCTCACAGACCTCGTGCCGCGATTTCTCGATCTCTATCCCGATGTCGAGATCGATCTGGTATCGGAGGGACGGCTCGTCGATATCGTGGAGCAGGGTTTCGATGCCGGCGTGCGCCTGCTGGAGGCCGTTCCGCGAGACATGGTTGCAGTGAAGTTCGGGGACGACGTGCGTTTCATAGCCGTGGCCTCGCCGTCCTATCTGGAGGGCAGCGCGCGCCCGAAGACGCCCGACGACCTCCATGTGCATCGCTGTATCCGTCAACGTTTGCCCAGCGGGAAGCGCTATCGCTGGGAGTTTGCCAAACACGGTTCCGAGATCGCGGTGGACGTGCCCGGCAATCTCACCCTCGACGACAATGATCTCATCGTGCAGGCAGCGACAGCCGGGCGCGGCATCGCCTATGTCCCCGAGCCTTTCGCCAAGCCATTTCTGAAATCGAGTCAGCTTGTGACCGTTCTCGATGACTGGTGCCCGCCGACACCGGGTCTGGCGCTCTATTACCCGCGTAGCCGACACGTGCCGTCGCCGCTGCGGGCCTTTGTCGACCTGTTGAAGCAGCTGGACAGGACCCGATGACGCCGCGAAGGCGGACGCACCATCTCCCTGGCAGGCGGGAGAAGGCTTGCCGGGCATCTTTTGAACGCCGCGACCCAGTTCGGAGGTCTTCGCTTCTTGACATTTGTTCGCTACCATACCATTATTGTATGGTAGCGAACAAAATAGAGGTCTTTTTGTGAGCAGTCGGAAGGATCCGGAGCTCGTCTCAGCGGCAGCGTGGACGAAGAGGTGTTACTTCGCGGGCCGCGCCCTTATGGATGCGACCTTGCGACCCCACGACCTGGGTTCCACGCAATGGTTCATCCTCTGCCATCTCGCCAACAACGGCCCATCGGTTCAGCGTGACCTTGGTCGCGCACTCGAACTTGAACGGGCGACCTTGAGCGGCATCATCTCGACTCTCGTTCGCAAAGACTTGGTTGAGCAGTCCTCAAGCGGAGAAGATCAACGTCAGCGTCTGCTGACGTTGACCGCTGCAGGTGAGGCGCTGTGGCGCGAACTTCCCGATCTTTCTTTCATTCATGAAGCGGCCTTCGGTGGCATCGATGCGGCCGAGCTGGCCACGACAATCCGCGTCCTGCAATCGGCGACCGAGCGACTGCAGAACCTTTTGCGAAAGGACTGAGCAGATGACCATACTGATCACGGGGGCCACGGGGCTTGTTGGCGAACGCCTTCTTCCGCGGCTGAAGGAAGCCGGTTTTTCTTGCCGTGTCTTGCTACGGGCGGGCAAAGCATGCCCTGAGGGCGTGGAGGCTGCGACGGGCGACATTCTCGACCCTGCAACCCTCCCGGACGCCGTACGCGGGGCTACCGCCATCGTGCATCTGGCCGCAGTATTTCGAACTCAGGACACCGATCTCATCTGGAAAAGCAACCGCGATGGGACGCGCAACCTGATCGCCGCCGCGCGGGCGCATGCTCCCGATGCGCGGTTCATCTTGTCGAGCACCAGTCATGTCTATAACAACGACAATCCGCACCCTGGCCGAGAAGATGATCCGGTCAATCCACATCACGCCTATCCCGCGAGCAAGCTGGCCGCAGAGCAGGAATTGCAAGAAAGCGGCTTGAACTGGTCGATCGTCCGGTTCCCGTTTGTCTATGGCGACGGCGACGGACATCTCGAATCTCTTCCCAAGTACGTCAGTACCTGGCATCCCGCGCAACGCATAAGCACGGTACATCATCGTGACATCGCCACGGCAGTCCAATTGGCGCTGGAGGGTGCGTTCGATCGGCGCGTGGTGAATGTCGCCGACGATGCCCCGGCCTCGATTTATGAGCTCACCGGCCTACTCGGTGTACAAATGGAATCGAGCGCCGAACCGCTTTCACATCCTTGGTACCTGCACGTGGATAGCTCCCTTGCCCGCAGCCTGGGTTTTCATTGCAGTGTCCGTTCGGTCTATCAGGCCCAACAAGAAGGGTTGATTTAAGGGCCCGTTCAAGACGCGTCGAACGCATGCCGACCGAACGGCTGTGCGCACGTGCGGGCGTTGCGGCGACCGAACGTTCGATGCTTTGCTGGCGCGAATACCTCTCCGAACCTTCATGGCGCGGCAGCTCTACAGGTCGGCCGGCGAACGGTACCGAGAAGGTGAGGCGTGGACAGTCGCTCGTTGCCGGGAGAGCAGACGTTGAGAGCGCCAGGACATCGTCAGGCGTCTGTCCACGCTTGGCCAATTCGGCCAAGCGTGGACAAGTCCCTGTGATCAGACGGTCGGAACGGTCCCGCCATCGATGACAAACTCGGCGCCGTGGATCGAGGCAGCGCGATCAGAGGCCAGGTAGGCGATGAGGTCAGCGACCTCAAAAGGTTCGGCCGCACGCCCGATCGAGATCCCGCCCAGGCTGTCGAGGACGACTTGCCGCGCCTCCTCGATCGTGCCGCCATTGGCGGCCTGAATGCGCTTCAGAAGGTCTACGGAAGATTCGGTCATGATCCATCCGGGCGACACGACGTTGACCCGCACGCCCTTCGGTCCCAGCTCCTTGGAGATCGACTTGCTGTAGGTTCTGAGCGCGGCCTTGGCGGCGGCGTAGGCGGTGGTCGCCTCGGGAAGCGGCAGGACCGACTGGATGGAGGTGACGTGCACCACCGCGCCGGCGCCCCGCTCGATCATCTGCGGAATCAGGAGGCGATCGAGACGGACCGTGGCCAGCAGGTTCAGGTTCAGTTCGGAGAGCCAGTGGTCGTCCGTTAAGACGACAAAGCCGCCGCCGGGCGTGGTCGAGCCGCCGATCACATGGGCCAGGATGTCGACGCCGCCCAGACGCTCGAGCGCCGCCTTGGCCAGGGCTTCCCCGCCTTCGGCCGTGGTCAGGTCCGCCTGGACGAACTCGACGCCGTCGATGGGCTCCAAGTTTCCGCGGGCGGAGGTGATTACTCGGGCGCCGCCAGCCAGGAAGCGGTCGACGGTGGCGCGGCCCAGACCCTTGGTGCCGCCGCTGATGAGCACGCGCTTGCCCGCGAACTCGGTCGGATCAGCCTTGATGGTCATGCCGTGATCTCCAAAACCTGGATCGCGTCGTTTTCGAGCATGAAGCGGTAGGTGAAGCGGATCGCCCTGCCCTTGAAGTCGCCATGGGCGGGGCCCTCGACGACCACCTGACCGTCCTCGTGCCGCACGGTGTCTGGCGTGAAAATCGCCTTCGTCCCGACCACGGCCTCTTCAAGCAACGACCTGATTGCGGCGCGCCCCCGAAAAACGGCGCCGTTGTCGCGGAGGACGGCGTCGGCTGCGAAGGGTGTCAGCATGCGGTCAACGTCCAGGCGGGCGTTTGCGGCCACATATGCGGCGATTGGGGTTGGAAGTTCGAGCGCCATTGTTCTTGTCCTGATTACTGCGGTCGCAGCCGCGGCGGCTGCAAATGCGGTTGCCAGTCAACATAGTGATGGACAGCTCACGCGATAATCGGGACAATTTGAGATGTCTCATCAAGAAAGTCGGGATAATTGTGCAAAGCAGCCTGACGGAATTGGACGCCGTTCTCATGGTCGCCCGCCGGGGCAAGTTCCGCACGGCTGCGCTTGAGCTCGGGGTCTCGACGACCGCGCTCAGCAATGCGGTGGGAAAGCTGGAGCACACGCTCGGAGTACGGCTCTTCAACCGGACGACGCGAAGCGTTTCCTTAACTGAGGCCGGTCAACGGTTCGTCGCGCAAGTCGCTCCTGCCGTACAGGACATTCATGAGGCGATGGAGGTTGCGCGCTCTCAACGGGCCACGCCTTCGGGCACGCTGCGCATCAACGCCTTTCCGACAGCGGCGCGGGAGATCTTCTCGTGGCTTGTCCTGCCGTTTCTCCGCATTCACCCTCAGGTTCACGTCGACATCGTCACAGAGGGTCGCCTCGTGGATATTGTGGCGGGTGGCTTCGACCTCGGCGTCCGTAGCTCAGCTCTTGTGCCAGTCGACATGATCGCACTCCCATTGGGCGGCGCGCGGCGCAATGTCGTGGTGGGTACACCGAGCTATCTGAAAGCGCACGGGACGCCCATGGTCCCCCAGGATCTCGCCGGGCATTCCTGTCTCCGCGTCCGGCTTCCCGATGGCGCGATCTACCGCTGGCCGTTCGAGCAGGATGGACAATCGGTCCATATAGACGTGGAGGGCGCCATTACCCTCGACGAAGCGAGCCTCGCACGCACCGCCGCCCTCGCTTCCGTCGGCCTCACCCTGGCAATGGAGTCCGACGTGCGGGACGACATCCAGGCAGGCCGCCTTGTGCGCGTGCTTGAAGACTGGACGCCCACTCTGTCGCCCTTGAGCCTCTACTATCCGAGCCGGCGCAATCCGACCGCCGCGTTCAAGGCGTTCGTCGACTTCGCGCGACGACATAGTGGAGGCAACGATGCCGCGATGCGGCCGATAGACTAAGGTGCGCCGCTAACGGGCTTTCGGCCGCCGCGAATTCATCGCCGATTGGCGCGATCGGATTTGTTGCGATTGCCCGGCACGCCTATGTTCCGTCCATGCGAAGCCCCCATACCTTTTCGCTGCCGACCGGCGTCTTGTCGACGCTCGGCATGCCGATTGAGCGGCTGTGCGCCCGTGCGGGCGTGTCGATGTCGAATGCGTGGGTGACGGACGAATTCTTCCAGATCTGGGCGGCGGCCGAGGAGGAGTTTCCTGACCCCCGCGCAGGCATTCGCTTTGGTGACGAAGGGATCGCGCGTGGCTACGGCGTCGGGTCGATCGTCGCCTTGCACGCGCCCGACTTTCGCAACGCGCTCGCTGCGCTCTCCCGGTACAAAAGCCTGACCTGCCCCGAATTCGTAGAGGTCGAGGTAAAAGGCGGCGAAGCCGTCGTCCGATATCGCTGGCTCCAGGCGACCGGACCGGTGCCACGCCTGCTCGTCGATATGACCATGGCCTCGCTGAACCAGCTCGCCCGGCGGGGCACCGGCGGGAAGGCCAGGCCGATCCGGCTCGAACTAACGCGGCGCGCGACCGACGAGGGGCTCCTGCGTCGCCACTTCGGTTGCCCGATCGTTTTCCGGGCCGCGAGTGACGCAATGGTGTTCGATCCCGCAGCGCTCGACGTTCCGTTTCTCACCGCGGACGGCGGCGCCTTCGCGCATGTGCTGGAGGGCCTGGAGCAGCGAATCCGTGAAGGAGAGGGCTTTCCCGCTTTTGTGGGACAGGTATGCGTCGCCATCGCACGGCAATTGAGCGAGGGATGCGGACCGAGTGTCGCGGCGGTGGCGAAGCGCCTCAACCTCAGCGACCGCACGCTTCAACGCCGGCTCCATAAGCTCGGGACCAGCTTTCAAGGGCAGCTCGCGGGCGTCAGGCGGACCACAGCAAACCGGCTGCTCGCCACCACCGAGCTCGATGCGGTGGCCATTTCCATGCTGGTTGGCTTCGCCGAGCCCAATTCATTTGTTCGGGCCTTCCGCCGCTGGGAGCGGACAACCCCGACACGCTGGCGCGACCGACTGGCCGACGATCATCGCGTTCACAAAGGCAACCCGTCATGAATCAGCAGCGCGTTCTTGTCACCGGCGGTTCCGGCTTCATCGCCGGGCATTGTATCCTCAAGCTTCTGGAGCAAGGCCATCTCGTCCGCTCCACCATCCGGTCGCTGGACAAGGAAGCGGCGGCGCGAGGCGTCCTCAAGGACGCGGGCATGGTTCATTCCGACGGGCTGAGCTTCGTCGCGGCCGATCTCCTCTGCGACCAGGGCTGGGCGGAGGCCGTCGCCGGCATGGATGTCGTCCTGCATGTCGCCTCGCCGGTCCAGCCCGGGCGGGTCGCGAACGAGGAGGATGTGATCGTCCCCGCGCGCGAAGGCACGCTGCGCGTGCTGCGCGCGGCCCGCGACGCGGGGGTAAAGCGGGTTGTTCTTACCTCCGCATTCCACGCCGTGAGCTGGGGGCACCCGCATAACGACCATGTATTCACCGAAGCCGACTGGACGATTCTCGATGGGCCCGGCGTCGATGCCTACGGCAAGAGCAAGACCCTTGCCGAACGCGCGGCGTGGGATTTTCTCGCCGCCGAGGGCGGCGGCCTGGAACTGACCACGATGTTGCCGGTCGCGGTCATGGGACCGGTGATGGGCAAGGACGTATCCGGCGCAAACCACATCGTTCAGCGCATGCTCGAGGGCGCTATGCCGGTGGTCCCGAACCTCTTCATACCCGTGGTGGATGTCCGCGACGTGGCCAGCGCGCATGTCATGGCGATGGCCAACCCGGCTGCGGCCGGGGAGCGATTCCTGCTCTCCACTGGCCGAGCGCTCAGCCTGAAGGAGATCGGTGCGATTATCCGGGCCGCGCTTGGCGATGCGGCCAAGCGGGTCCCGACGCGCGCACTCCCCGACTTCGTGGTCCGCATCGCCGCCCGCTTCAACAGCGAGATGCGTCCTTTCGTTGCCGACCTTGGCTACGCCAAGAAGACATCGAATGAGAAAGCTCAGGACGTGCTCGGCTGGACCCCGCGCGAGCCCCGCGCGGCGATCGTTGCGGCGGCGACTTCTCTGGTCGGGAGGACCCGATAGGCCGCCCAATCGGGCCAGCGGCGCGGCGTCAGGGCTTTGCCGTTGAATCCGCTCGACGGCGCAATATCATGCCGCCGTGATGCAAGGTGTCGAGGTCCACGAAGTCGCCGTCGGCGGTGAAGCCCGTGTCGTCCCAATATTCGATATGCGTGCCGGCGACTTCATAACGGCCTTCATAGGCGCGCTCGCGTGTGCCGCGCGCCTCGACATAGCGACCATTGGGCAGGAGTTCGTGGCGGACACGACCATCGTCGGTCACCCACATGCCGGCATAGGGATGGTTCGCTTGCAATGTGGTTTCCTCAGCTTGTACGGACTGGCTCAAGAGTGTGGCGGTCATCAGGACTGCAAATGCGTGTCGCATCATCGGGCTCCCAAAAGGCGGCTGTGGTAGTGGGCCGCGCCGAACGCCGAACGGGGTGCCGCCGGGGTTTCGAGGCCGGTTGACCCGCGCGCGGCGCGCGAGGCTGGCCGTGGAACGGCCGCGCGACCTCCGGCTATTGCGCGCGCGGCTCGTTGTTTTCGACGACCTGCTGGTAGGCGACGAGATCCAGAAACGCCTCTGCCTCGATGACCAAGCCGTCCTTCATCCGGAACATCCAGAGGAACTGGTTGCGATACGGTGCGCCCGAGGTTGTCGTCGCCGAACCGTCGAAGCGGATGAGAACCGTGTCTCCGACGGCATAGATACTGCGCACCTCCGGTACGACCGGGGTGGCGAGACGGCTTGTCAGGGGGCGCGACGCCCGTTCGACAAAGTCGTCCTGGCTGCGGTACGTGCCCGCCACCGGGCCAGAGCCGTGGATCGTCCAGACGACATCGGGGGCGAGCAGCGCGGCAAAGACGTAGGTGCCTTCACGCCATTTCTCGAAAGCATCGTGGACGATGGCCTTGTTTCGTCCTTCGACGGCAGTGTCATGGATCTCCGCGCCGGGGTCGGATCCTGTGATCTTGGCATGTGCCGGCGCGATGACGGCCAGGAATGCCGAGGCGATGAGCAGCCTGGGGCCCGCGCCTGCAAGGCGGGAACGCAATGAAAAGAGGGTCATGGGATCGTTCCTTTCGTTTGCATGCGGGAGGCGATTGGTCTTTCAGCTGCGGCGAGCCACGGAAGCGCCGCCGAAGATGAGCTGCTGAACCAAGGGGCGTTCCACGAAGCGGACCGGGAATATCGGATCGGGTTCGCTGACCCGGTTCAGGCGATCGAGTTGCTCTGGCGACAGCGTCACTTCGAGAGCGTCCGGATTTTCCTCCGCCTGGGCGAGGGTTCGGGCGCCCATGATGGGCGACACGACCGTCGGGTTCGCGAGCGTCCACGCCAGTGCGATCTGGGACGGCGTCGATCCCACTTCCTCGGCCACCTCGCGAACTTCCTGCGCTATCTCGATCGAGCGCTCGGTGAGATGCCCCGATGAAGCGATGACGCCCTTGCGGCTGGGGGACACCGCGGTATCGCGTGAATCCCAGACATCCGCCTTGGAGTATTTGCCGGCCAGCACGCCGCCACCCAGCGGCGACCAGGGGAGTACGCCGAGCCCCATCGTTGCGGCCATCGGCATGAGCTCATGCTCGACGGTGGGCTCCACCAGGCTGTATTCGATCTGGAGCGCGACGAAGGGCGACCATCCCCGCATGGCGGCGAGTGCCTGCATTTCGGCGATCCGCCAGGCAGGCGTATTGCAGATGCCGAGATAGAGGATCTTGCCGGACCGGACGAGGTCGTCGAGGGCCCGCATCACTTCTTCCGGCGGGGTCGTCATGTCCCATCCGTGGAGGTAGAAGAGATCGATCCGGTCGGTGACGAGCTGCCTCAGACTTTGCTCGACAGACCGCACCATGTTGAGGCGATGGTTGCCGCCCGAATTGGGGTTGCCGGGCTCGCGGGCCATCGTAAACTTCGTCGCGAGAACGAGCCGCTCCCTCTTGTCGCCGACGAATTCCCCGAGGAAGCGTTCGGCCGCCCCGTTGGTGTAGTTCACCGAGGTATCGATGAAATTGCCGCCTCGATCGATGTAGAGATCGAAGATGCGGCGGGCCTCGTTACTATCCGCACCCCAGCCCCAATCCGATCCAAACTCATGGTGCCCAGGCTCAACGGCGAAACACGCAAACCCGAGCGTCCCAGCAACCTGTAGTCAGTAAGCGTCATTTTGGGTCCCTCTGAATTCGCTGATCGAAAACTAGGGGCCGTCAGCCCACCGGACAACTTGCCCAATGATAACTGCGCTGGTAAATTCAGCTTACCAATGGCTATCGATCTCACTGGAATCTCTGTCTTTCTGGCCGTCGCGGAGAGGCGAAGCTTCCGCGCGGCCGCCGAGCACCTGGGCGTGACGCGGCCGGCGGTAAGCCAGACCATCCGTCGCCTCGAGGATCGCCTTGGCGTCGCGCTGATCCAGCGCACGACGCGTAGCGTCAGCCTGACCGAAGTCGGTGAGCAGCTTTTCCAGCGCGTGGCGCCGGCCATCGCCGAGGTCGGCCTGGCCCTGGACGCCGCAGCGGATCAGGACAGCGCGCCGAGCGGCCTTTTGCGGCTGGCGGTGTCATCGATCGCGGAACGTTTCATCTCAGGGCCACTGCTGGCCGGCTTCGCTGACGCCAATCCGGCTGTTCAGATCGACGTGACCGTCACGGATGAGGAATTCGACATCGTGGCGGAGGGATATGATGCGGGGGTGCGGCTTGGCGAAGTGATCGACCAGGACATGATCGCCATCCCGGTGTCGGGCGAGCAGCGCCAGACCGTGGTCGCCGCACCTGCCTATATCGAGCGGTTCGGCAAGCCTTCGCATCCGTCCGAGCTGGCGCAGCATCGCTGCATCGGCTGGCGTCCCGCGCCGCAGACAGCGCCTTACCGCTGGGAGTTCGGCGAAGAAGGGCGTGAGTACGACGTCGCCGTCGATCCAGAGATCACCACCAATGACATGTGGCTGATGATCCGCACCGCCTGCGCGGGCGGAGGCATAACTTTCGGCATGGAGGAGACCTTCAGGCCCTATGTCTCATCCGGCCAGTTGGTGCCTCTTCTCGAAGAATTTTGCCCGCCATTTGCGGGCTTCTTTCTGTATTTCCCCAACCGGCGGAATCTTGCCCCGAAGCTTCGGGCCCTGGTCGACCACGTAAAGCGGTGGCGATAGCGCCAAGGATCTACCGGGGCGGCTCTGGCCTATTGCCGCAAGCGTCGGGACTGTTGAAGAACGGCCCACCGCGACAAGGTGCCCCGGTCGCGAGCGCGGATCCCCAGGTGCCGCAGTTCACCAAGTCGCAGCCTGTTGGGAATCATGCTGCCTTCTTTTTGGCTTCACGCACCGACGGAGACAGATACTACTCGGAACTTCCTGATATTCTGACTGTAAGCCAAGTTTGCTTCGGTCAGTGACGGTAGGGCTTCCTTGTTTACCCGTTAGCCGTATCCAGCTTCGCCCAGTACCCCACTTTCTGGTGTCGGAATTTGGTGGCGATCACAGATCTTCTTCAACGCCGTACACGTACACCATAGTCTGCGGCAAATTTAGTCATGGGTTTGAACCAAACCTGCTCGCAGAGCTCTTCCCGAGAAACTGTCTTCACCCTCTCAACCTCTATCGTACACGCAATGTGCTAGATCCCAACGATCCGGGATCAAGATGGGAGCATTGATATTGCCAGTTTTGGCGGTACTTTATCCGTGCGTCAGATTCGACGTTTGCGATCTGTGCCTCTCTGCGAAGTGGCCAATAGATGCCGATAGTTCACAGAATTTTTCCAGCTAGGCTCGCCTCTGAAAACCCAGCAAAATCAAAGGGCTAGGTTTTTGACCGTACAGTTCACGGTATGCTCAGCCGCTAAAGTTATTTTTTCAAACATATCAGATGCTTGGGGCAGAAAAAAATATTCGAGTGGAAGTAGGGGGATGCGATGCCCTGGAGGGGTCCGGAGGGAAATGGCTTAGGAAAGATATAGGGCTACAGGATAGCTCATTGATCATTCGTCCTCCATTGTTGACTGCAAATCGGATTGCGTTAAGCCGTTGATTTCCACTGATGGTCACTCATCGGTCCAATTATAGCGGACCGATTTGACGGCGCTTCCGACAGTCTCATGCAAAGATCTTGCCCGCGTTTTGAAAAGGCCGTCAGACACGAGTGCTGCCTGTGACGTTCTTTTGGCCACGGAACCCAAGCTATCGCGCCCTACTTGCGTGCCACCGCCGCAGCGCCGTCTCCACCGACTGACGGATCGCGAGATAGAACCCGGCCATTTCCTCCAGACGATTCTGCACCCTTCCAAAAGTGACGGCGATTGCTCCACACAAGATCCCCCGCGTTCTCCCGCAACCGATGAAGCATTGGGCCACAGAAACCTATTCGGCTTCGACCGCGCGGCGGTCCACCTTGCGTCGGCGTTCGGCATAGGTCTGCATCGCCTCCTTTCGGAAGCGGCCTGGCGACACGCCGGTCGCCCGGCTGAAAGCGTTGCTAAAGGCGCTCTCGGACCCATATCCGAGTGACCAGGCGATATCGGCAACGGAGTGATCTGTCTCGCTCAGCTCTCTTTCGGCCAGGCGCATCCGCCAGTTGAGCACGTAGGTCAAAGGCGGGATGCCAACGACATCGCGAAACTGTACCGCGAAGGATGTCCGCGACATTCCGGACAGCCTCGCCAGTTCCTCTAAATTCCACGCATGCGACGGTTGAGCATGTATTTCTCGGAGCGCGATAGAGATGCGCCTGTCGTCAAGCGCGATGAGCCACCCAGATTTGTCCGATTTCGTGGATTCGATGTGCAGCCGTAAAGCCTCCACGAACAACAGCTTTGCCAAGTGCATGATCGCAGTCGTCGAACCGGCGCGTTTGCGCTGCGTCTCCTCTGCCAATTCTGTAAGGAGCCAGCGAAGCTTGGCGGCTTCGCTTCTCTGACCGTTGGCATGTACCAGCGGAGGGAGACTTTCCCGCAAAAAGCCGCATCGCTGCTCGTTGACCTCCAGCAGCCCTCCGATCATCATGAAATCGGAGCCGTCCCCGGCGCGCAGGTTGCCGTCTGCATCCCGTTCAAGCGGTGTGGAAGGAGCATTCGCCAGCCATTCCGCAGCGCTGGCGAGGATGACACCTGGGGCTCCGTTCGTGATTACGACGTCGCCGGCCTCGAAGCGAGCCGGAACGGCCGGGCTGCCTTCGGTCGACAGCCAGCACGTCCCTCGGACAACGGCAAGAAACTTGATCGCGTCCGAGCGCTTGAATTTTCGCGCCCATCCGCCTCCGGCAATGAGCGTGCCGGTCAGCACGCAGCGAGCATCGGCGAGATCAAGGACATCTGAGAGCGGGTCGGTGTGCATAATTGTACTATCTCGCATGAATCTCGCACGATCAATCATTCATCATTCAAAGCGGACGTCTTATCAAGGAGCAACCCTCGCCAACCAAAGGAGTCCTGCATGCCTCTTAACCATTTCATCACGCTGGGCCGGTCGGGCTTGCGCGTAAGTCCGCTGTGCCTCGGCTCCATGACATTTGGCGAAGACGCCGGCTGGGGTGCGAGCGAAGAAGTCTCGCATGAGATGATGTCTACCTATCTCGATCGCGGCGGCAACTTCATCGATACGGCGAATATCTACACCGGCGGGCATTCCGAGACGATCGTCGGCGACTACCTTCGGCAGCGGGATGTTCGCCGCGACGGGATCGTGCTGAGCACGAAGTTCTACTGCAATCTATTTCCCGGAGACCCCAACGGCGGCGGCGCGGGGCGCAAGGCGCTCATCCAGCAATGCGAGGCCTCGCTGAAGCGTCTGCAGACCGACTACATCGACATTTACTGGCTCCACAACTGGGATCAAACCGCGCCCGTCGAGGAGACGCTTCGCGGTCTCGACGATCTCGTGACGGCGGGCAAGATTCGCTACGTGGGATTCTCTGACATTCCCGCCTGGAAGACGGCTGAAGCTCAGACGATAGCCCACTTCCGCGGTTGGGAGCCGATCATCGCGCTGCAACTCGAATATTCGTTGCTTGAGCGCACAAGCGAGGGGGAACTCTTTCCGATGGCTCATGCGCTGGGAATGGGCATCATGCCCTGGTCACCTTTGAAGAGCGGGTTCCTGAGCGGCAAGTTCAAACGCGGGAACGGCGGCGATGTCGATACCAAGCGCACGGGCTTGGTGGGCGTCCCAAGCGAAGCCGACTACGACGTCATTGAGGCGGTCGCGGCCGTCGCTTCGGAAGCGGGCGTTAGTTCAGCGTCGGTCGCGCTGGCCTGGGTCCGGTCGCGGCCCGGAGTGAGTTCCACGCTTATCGGCGCGAGGCGTGTCGATCAGCTCCTCGCCAACCTCGATTCCATCGACCTCACGCTGTCGGCGGAGCAGATCAAGAAGCTCGACGATGTCTCCAAGCCGAAGCTGAACTTTCCGGCCGAGAATAACGCAACGCTCGCCCCGATGCTCGGCTTTCCCGGCATGACGGTGGATGGGCGAACCGCGCCGGCACCATCGGGTCTTTAGGCTTAACCGCAACAAGCTGGCCCACGGCTTCATGAAAACGGAGATCTAGCAATGACCACAGCACAGGCACCGATCGGCAGCGGGTTTGGCCGGGCTTCGACGACCGTGGACGTTATCAAGGGCGTCAACCTCGTAGGTCGTGTGGCGATCGTGACGGGCGGCTATTCGGGCCTTGGGCTTGAAACGGCGCGCACGCTCGCTTCCGCCGGCGCGCGGGTGATCGTGCCGGCGCGTGACGTCGAGCGCGCGCGCAAGGCCATCGCCGAAGCAGGCGGCGGCATGGAGGTTCAATCGATGGACCTCACCGATCCCCACTCGATTGATCGCTTCGCACGCGACTTCGTTGAATCGGGTCTGCCGCTTCACCTGCTCATCAACAACGCCGGCATCATGGCGCTCCCCGAGTTGAAGCGCGATGCGCATGGCAATGAGCTGCAGTTGTCCACCAACCACCTTGGCCATTTTCGACTGACCCTGCGGCTCTGGCCGGCACTTCAGCGGGCCGGTGGCGCGCGCGTCGTCTCGGTCTCGTCCGCCGGACACCGCTTCTCGCCGGTCGTTTTCGACGACATCAATTTCGAGCGCCGCGCCTATGAGCCTTTCAAGGCCTATGGTCAGTCGAAGACGGCCAACATCCTCTTCGCGGTCGCCCTCGACCGGCGCGGCAAGGAAGTGGGCATCCGCGCGTTCGCGCTCCATCCCGGCGGGATCGCAGGAACCAATCTCGGTTCGCACGTCGGGGTGGAAATGCTGAAAAAGACCGGGTTCGTCGATGAGAACGATCGGCCGGTCGTCGATCTGAGTCGCGACCTGAAATCGGTGCCGCAGGGAGCGGCCACCCACGTCTGGTGCGCAGTCAGCCCGCAGCTTGACGGCAAAGGCGGTGTGTACTGCGCCGATTCCGACATCACGCCCGTGCTGCCGGAGGGCGGTTCCGTCAATCTGGGCAGCGAAGATCGGGCCAATCGCCTGACCGGCGTCGAAGCCTATGCGATCGACCCGGACGCGGCCGAAAAGCTTTGGCGCAGAAGCGAGGAGATTACCGGTATCTCAGTCCAAAGCTGAGGTGCCCGCAATGCGGAACTGAAGACTTTGAGGCTGACAGTCTTTTTTCAGTCAGGCTGGCAAACCCGCCCTGGCTAAAGATTCTGCAATTCGGCCGATCGACGTCGACGCCGCACACTTCCTGCCATTGCGCGTGCAAGGTGCCGTCCGCATTGGAGCCAAGCAGCCGGTACAGGCAGGTCTCGAAGGTGTAATCGCCCCGTTTCCAACTGGTCGCCAGTCCACCTGGACTATCGTGCTATTCGAGAAGCTCGACCTCATAGCCACATTTTCGAGCGTAGACTGCTGCACACAACCCGGCGATGCCACCGCCAATGATAACGATCATGCGACTTTGACTCGTCATGGCGACCCCATCTGATTGTAGTAAAGCGAGTATCAACAGCATCAGAGGCGCATGGCGTATTTGATCCGAGTCATAAGGCGGCGTGCGAAAGCACGACAAATTTTGTCCGTCGTGACGGAACTGATCGCGTGTGATTCCGCTGTGGACTGCGTGTGCCGGGTCATTTCTGAAGGCCTGACCCAGAAATCGCACCAGAACGACGCCAGCCTCGTTCGGCGTTTTCTGCGGAGCGGGTCCGGCGAAGATTGATCAAGGCCGCTTCTGGTGGCTCGATCAAAAATTATAACCAACGGCGCACTCCCGAGAGATTGCGGTGTTGCGATCACAGAGCGGGTGCCGTCGATGCGCCAATCCGTGTCCTTGAGGTTGAGGTGATCACGAGAAAGGCATTGGTCGTCTGCGGCATCCTTGCTTCGCTGCTATATGCTCATCGCGAATGCTCTCGGCGGCGTGGCATGGCCGGATGACGCGTCGCAAAGTGTCGGCGAACTGATGGCTGTGACCGCCAGCGTGCCGAAGCTTGCGCGGCATATCGAAGCCGCGATCAAAGCGGGCGGCTAATGCACGCCGTTCCGTAAGACCCCTGACGTAGAGCCCGACAACATCGTTGAGCTTATCGGCAAAGGCCGGATCGTTGGAGAGCTTGAACTGCCGCCAGCGGTGCGGGGCCAGACCATGGGCCTTCCAGATCTTCTGCACCGTGGAGACGGCCAGCCCCGCGACCTTG
>NCHM01000208.1 GCA_002257205.1 Rhizobiales bacterium 24-66-13
TCTGTTCCTGGGCGATGTGGTGGGCCGGCCCGGCCGCGAGGCCCTGACCTCCCGCCTGCCGGGCCTGATCGCCCAATGGCAATTGGATCTGGTGGTGGTGAATGGCGAGAACGCCGCGGGCGGCTTCGGCATCACCGAAGCCATCTATGAGGATTTTCGCGCCGCGGGGGCCGATGCCGTAACGCTCGGCAACCACGCCTTCGACCAGCGCGAGGCCCTGGTGTTCATCGAGCGGGTGGACCGCTTGGTGCGTCCGGCGAATTATCCCGCCGGCACGCCGGGGCGCGGCGCCATCCTGGTGGAAGCCAAGAACGGCGCCCGCGTGCTGGTGGCCAACATCATGGGCCGCACCTTCATGGACCCGCTGGACGACCCGTTCGCCGCCCTCGACCGGGTGCTGGAAGGCGCGGAACTCGGCCATATGGTGGATGCGGCGGTGATCGACTTCCACGCCGAGACCACCAGCGAGAAGCAGGCGTTCGGCCATTATTGCGACGGCCGCGCTACGCTTGTCGTGGGAACGCACACCCATGTGCCGACCGCCGATCACCGCATCCTCTCCGGCGGCACGGCGTTCTGCACCGATGTCGGCATGTGCGGCGCCTATGACGGGGTGATCGGCATGGAGAAGGAGGAGCCCTTGCGGCGCTTCACGCGCAAGATCGGCTCCGGCCGCTTCGAGCCGGCCTCCGGCCCGGCTAGCCTTTCGGGTCTTGCGGTGGAGAGCGACGACCGCACCGGGCTCGCCGTGAAGGTCGCGGCGGTGCGGCTCGGCGGGGTACTGGAAGAAGCCCGGCCGGGCTTCTGGGAAAGCTGACGGCACGGAATCCTTGCGCGGCTTCCTTGCCCTTCGCCCATCGGCCGACCTATAAGGCCGGCTTCATACAAGAAGGCCCGGCTCGTGCGGCGCCCCCTGATGGGTGCGCGGAGTTAAGGCCAAACAGATATCGGAGGCGGTCATGGCCGGACATTCACAATTCAAGAACATCATGCACCGCAAGGGCAAGCAGGATGCGGTGCGCTCCAAGCTGTTTTCTAAGCTGGCGCGCGAAATCACCGTCTCCGCCAAGATGGGCCTGCCCGACCCCAACATGAATGCCCGCCTGCGCGCCGCGATCCTCGCCGCCCGCGCGGAAAACATGCCCAAGGACAATATCGAACGCGCCATCAAGAAGGCCGGCGGCGCCGACAGCGAGAATTACGAAGAGATCCGCTATGAGGGCTATGGCCCCGGCGGCGTCGCCGTGATCGTCGAGACGCTGACCGACAATCGCAACCGCACGGCGGGCGAAGTGCGCTCCTATTTCACCAAGTCGGGCGGCAACCTCGCCGAAACCGGCGCGGTCTCCTTCATGTTCGACCGGGTCGGGCTGATCGAGTTCGACCCCGCCAAGGCCAGCGCCGACGCCATGCTGGAAGCCGCCATCGAGGCCGGCGCGGATGATGTCGCCTCCTCCGAGCACGGGCATGAAGTGATCTGCGCGGTGGAAAATCTCAACGAGGTGCAGCGCCAGCTCGAACTGAAGTTCGGCGAGCCGCGCAAGGCGGGCCTTGTGTGGCGCCCGCAGAACAATATCGCGGTGGACGACGAGACCGCCGAAAAGCTTCTGCGGCTGGTGGATTCGCTGGAGGACAATGACGACGTTCAGAGCGTCACGGCCAATTTCGAGCTGTCGGACGCAATGGTCGCGAAGATGACCGCCTAGAGGTTTTCGCGCGGTTTATTTCTCGGGATGGGGCTCTGAACGCCTGGATTAATGTGGTTCGCACGAGCCGGCTCCGCTCCGTGCGAACCGCATCGGACATCGCCTCTGCGCGTGGTCGCTGCGGCGACGTGATGACGCGGCTCCTCGGCCGGGCGCAATGGCGCCCTGCGTCATGGTGCGATCGCACCACCAGCCGCTCCCCCTGGCGCCGCGTGGGAGAACCCTTGTCCGTGCATGTCTCCTGGCCTTACCGTTGCCTGGCCTTACCGTTGCCTGGCGTTATCCGACGGTGACGGCAGGTGCTCCGCCGGCGCGGCCCCGACTTTTGCGGGGTCGGCGAGGGTGCATAGGGCGATCGTATAATACCTCCGGTCCTGTGATCAGGATGTCATACTCTCCGGACAGATTGCAAAAAAAGGAACGTGAGCTTGTTTCCAACGCGGTTGTGAACAACTTAAACGTGCAGTGACGGTCAATTCCGATATGATTTGAAAAATATGCATGGATAGACTTCTGGAAGAGTTTTTTCATAAATATATATAATGTTAGACAATCAAAATCAGTCCAAAACCCGTTTTTAAATTCGCAGATATTGTCAAATTTTCGATTGATATAATAAAAAGGCCAAAAATCACTTGCAGTCTTGTTTTTTGGAAACATGAAAGGCGGATTGTTCCGAGGGGGAGCGTGGTGGTACAAGCAAGACTCGCATGAGCAGTGTGCATTTTCTCCATTTTTCATAGAAACGCAGAAATGGCGTCTCCGGCCCGGAAATGATTTATTCTCCGAACATTCTTATTGCCATAAACCGTTCCCCGAATCGCGCTTCGGAGATCGGTGGACGGCGCGCGCCATGGGGGGCGAGCCCTTGGTGGAGGCCCTGTTTCGGGTCGAGCATGTCGTCGGAGCTTGCCAAGGTCGACCGTAGTTCGCGCGCTGCCTGAAAAATGCATAAAGCTACGCATAGGCTTGACTGTCTGGGCGAGGGGGCGCGGGCGGGATCGGAGACGGGTATAATGGGCTCTTCGTTGTCTTTGGGGATAGCCCTGACGACGCCGGCGTTTTTCGAGCCCGCGCAGGTGGCCCTGCCTGCGGCCTTCGTCGAGCATTTTCCCTTCGGTTTCTGGCTGGTCGACACGCTGCGGCCGCGCCTCGCGGTTTCGCTCGGCGGGCGCACCCCCAATCCTCACCTGTGTTTTCTCCAGATCGCCGCGCGTCTCGATCTGCCGACCCGCTGCGTCGCCGTTTCGGGATGGGACGGCGATCACGAGGGGCGGCAGCCGGCGGCTTTCGGCGCCGCGTTCAATCGCGACGATGTCCGCGCTTCCGAAGCGGTGCTCGCGTCCGCCGCCACGGCCTGGCGGGAGTTTGCGCCCGGCAGCATCGATCTGCTCTGCCTCGATGCCGCACCCCTGGGCGCGCTCGCGGGCGAGGTGCTGGACGCCTGGCTCGAACGCCTGTCCCCCGGCGCGGTGATCCTGGTCCACGGGCTCGATGCGCCGGGCGACGCGGATCTATGGCGCGTCTTGAGCGCGCGTTACGATAGTTTCATCTTCCCCCATGGCGAAGGTCTGGGCGTCCTCGCCGCCGGAGCCCAGATCGCCGCGCCGCTGCGCGCGCTGTTCGATCCGCCGGGGGACGAAAACATGCGACAGAACATCCAGATGGCCTTCGCCCGCCTGGGTCGGGATCTGAAGCTGGCGCGAACGCCAAAAGCGCTGCAGACCGCTCATGCGGTCGAAACCGCCGGCGCCGCGCAGATGGACGCGCTGCGGGATGTGACGCGCGCGCGCGTCGAGGTGCTCGCGGCCGAAGCCGCCCGGCTGCGCACGCTCCTGCGCGAGGAGGCCGCGCAAACCGCGACCCTGGAGCTTGAGCTTCTCCAGAGCGAGCGCCAATTGCTCCAGCAGGTTCAGCGGATGCGCTCCGTCCCCTGGCTGCTGCGCCAGATGGCGAAGACGCTTTATGCGGGACAGCGCCAGCTCCTGAGCCGGGTGGCCAAATTGTTCGGCGTGCGGACGGCCACCTATGTGCTGGCCAAGAACCGCAGGCGCCTCGAGCAAACGAACCTGTTCGACCCGGTCTATTACCTGCGGCGCTATCCCGATGTGGGCGCCGCCGGCATCGATCCGCTGACCCATTATCTGGACCATGGCGCGAAGGATGGGCGGGACCCCAACCCGGCGTTCCAGACCCGCTGGTATGTCACGCGCTATCCGGACGTGACGACATTGGGCGAAAATCCGCTGCTGCACTATTTGCTGCACGGCAGCAAGGAAGGGCGGATGCCCAGCCCGGATTTCGATCCGCGCTGGTATCTCTCGGCCAATCCCGATGTGGCGGCGCTGGGCATGGACCCGCTGGCGCACTTCCTTTCCCTGGGGCGGGGAGAAGGGCGGGTCGGCGCCCCGCTCGTGGACGCCGAGGACCTCACGTTCTTGAAGGTGGCGCGGCGCCATACCCTCGACGTTGCAAGCTTCGCGCCCTCGCCGATCCGCCGCATCGGCCTCGACCTGCTGCCCATGGACGAGGTGGCCGTGGTGCTGCCGGTCCATTCCGGCCTTGAGGAAACCCGCGTCTGCATCGAGAGCGTGCTCGCCTCCCGCGCCCACAACACGACCTTCGGGCCGCTGATCCTCATCGACGATTGCGGACCCGAGCCGGCGTTGCGCGCCTATCTCGAGCAGGTCGCGCAGACCGTTCCGGACGTGCTGCTGCTGGTGAATGCGGAGAACGAAGGCTTCGTCGCCAGCGCCAACCGCGGCATGATCGCGGCGGGTCGGCGCGACGTGATCCTGCTCAACAGCGATACCGAGGTCTGCGGGGACTGGGTGGACCGCATGGCGGCGCAGGCGGCGGGGGATCCGGGCATCGCCACCGTCACCCCGTTCTCGAACAACGCCACCATCTGCAGCTATCCCGATATCGGCGAAGGGCTGGGCCTGCCGGCGGGCCACACGCTCGCCCAGATGGACCAGGCTTGCGCCGCCGCCAATGCCGGCCGCTGCGTGGATATTCCGACCTCGGTCGGGTTCTGCATGTTCATCCGCCGGGCGTGCCTCGACGATGTCGGCCTGTTCGACGTGGCCGCGTTCGGCAAGGGGTATGGCGAGGAAGCCGACTTCTGCTGCCGCGCCAGCGCGAAGGCCTGGCGCCATGTGCTCGCGGGCGATGTGTTCGTCTACCACGCGGGCTGCGTGAGCTTCGGCGGCAGTGCGCCCGCGCGCAAGCGCGATTCGGCCGGACTCCTGCACGCGCGCCATCCCGATTATGAAACGGCCGTCGCCCGCTGGGTGCGCGAGGACCCCGCCTTTGCGATGCGGCTCGCGATCGAGGCGAGCCTGATTCGCGCGTCCGGCGTGCCAGTGATCCTGCACATCCTGCACCCCTGGGGCGGGGGCACGGAAAAGCAGGTGGTGGACCTGATGGCGCATACGGCGGAGCGCGCCAAATCCCTGACGCTGATCATCGCCGCGCCTGCCGAGGACAAGAGCGATCTCGGGCTGGCCTTGTTCATTCCCGATGCCAACGGCGGACGGCGGGTCGACATGCGCGTCGCCGCGCTGGGCGATGTGGCAGCGCTGCTGTGGGCGTTCGGCCTGCGGCGCATCCATGTGCATCACGCGCTGACGGCCATGGAACAGCTCGCGCCCTTCCTGGCGCTCATGAACCTGCCCTATGACCTGTCGATCCACGATTATGCGTTGATCTGCCCGCGCATCAACCTGGCGCAGGCGGGCGCCTATTGCGGCGAACCCGACGCGCAGGGCTGCCGCGCCTGCCTTACGGCGGAGCCCAAGCCGTTCTCGCGCGACATCGTCCGGTGGCGGGAGCTCGGCATTGTCCTGATCGAGCGGGCCGACCGGGTGATCTGCCCTTCGCGCGACGTGGCGGATCGCATCCGCCGCTACGCGCCTGCGGCCCATCTGCTGGTGGTGCCGCACGAGCCCGACCTGTATCGGCGACCGCAACCGGTCCGGATACCGCCGCTCGCGGCGGACATTCCCCTGCGCGTCGCCGTCCTCGGCATTCTCGCCGAGCATAAGGGCGGGGCGTTCCTGCTGGATTGCATCGAATACAGCCAAGCCATCAAAGCGCCGCTGGACTGGCAGGTGATCGGGGAGTTTCCCGCCAAGCTCGATGCACGGGCCTCAAACCTGCGCGGGCAGCTCTCGAAGACCGGGCGCTACAAGCTGGAGGATCTGCCCGGCCTGATCGCCAAGGGCGACCCGCACTTGATCTTCTTCCCCCAGCATTGGCCCGAAACCTACAGCTTTACGCTGAGCGAGGCGTTCGCCGCGCGGCGCGCGGTTCTGGTGCCGCCCCTCGGCGCCTTTCCCGAACGAGTCGCGGGGAGCGCCGGCGCGTTCGAATATTCCCTGTCGGAGACGCCGCGGCAGATGGTGGAGCGCCTCGTGGCGCTGCGCCTGCGCCTGCTGGATCCGGCCAGTGCCGCGGAAACAGCGCCCCCTGCGCCACACCTGTCGACGGTGGCAGGGGAAAATGAGGATTTTTATCGCTCGGCCTATATCTGACCCCATCCGAGCCAGAGCGGGCGCGCCGCGTCCGTGATCGCGGGACGTGGGGCCGGGCTGCTTGATTATGCATCGGATCGTAGAGGGTTCGAGGCGGGACCCGCTGTCCCGCCTTGATCCGAAGAAACGCAACCGCAGCCGAATCCGGCGGCAGGTCAGCGCAAGCTCAGGCGGCAAGCCGGTCGGCGGTCTCGCGCAATTCGCTGATGGCGGCCTCGATTTCGGCACGCTGGCGCTCCAGCTGGGTGAGCTGGGAGAGGCAGCGGTCGCGCGTGAGGGCGAGATCCTGCACATTCTGTCCTTCATGCGCCGCCACGAGCGAACGGATTTCGGCGAGCGTGAAGCCGAGGCGCTTGCCCTTGAGAATCACCGACAGGCGATCACGGTCGGTCGCGGAATAGAGCCGCGCAAGGCCCTCGCGACGCGGGCTCAGCAGGCCCTTGTCCTCATAAAAGCGCAGCGCGCGCAAGGTCACACCGAATTCGCGCGACAGATCGCCGATGGTGAAGACATTGGCGGCCCCGAAGGTCCGGTCGGGTTGTGCGATGTTC
>NCHM01000209.1 GCA_002257205.1 Rhizobiales bacterium 24-66-13
GCCGCCCGCTTGGCGATCTCGGTGAAGGAGAAGCAGGAAATGATCATGGTGCGGGAGAAATTCTCCCGGCTGCTGTCCGCGTAGCGGCCCTTCAGCTCCGACTTGTCCGAGAAGGCGACCGCATGGACCACGAAATCCAGCGTGCCCCATTCGTCCCTTAGCCGGGAAAACAGCGCATCCACGCTGGCGAGGTCTTCCACGTCGCAGGGCGCGATGATGGTGGAGCCGAGGCTTTCCGCAAGCGGGCGCACCCGCTTGGCCATGGCCTCGCCCTGGTGGGTGAAGGCCAGTTCGGCGCCCTGACCGGCCAAGGCCTTGGCGATGCCCCATGCGATGGAATGGTCGTTGGCCACCCCCATCACGAGGCCGCGCTTGCCTTTCATCAGGTCCTGCATTGCCGGCTACCCCAGGTGTGACCCTGTCGGGTCGGAAACGTTCGAAAGGGCGATTATCAGACCTTGCCGCCAGAAACCATCGCCAAGTCGCTCCCGCGTGCCCGAACGTGATCACCTGGCATTTCAGAACCTGACGGTTTTCGCCGCTCAGTCCCGGCAGCGGCCGTGCGGCCGGTGCCGGGGGAGAGGCTCAGGCGTCGATATGCTTCAGCACCAGGCTGGCATTGGCGCCGCCGAAGCCGAAGCCGTTGGACAGCACATGGCCGAGCTTCGCGTTGTCCACCCGCTCGCGCACGATCGGCATGTCGGCGAACGCCGGGTCGATCTCGTCGATATGCGCGCTCTTGGTGATGAAGCCGTTCTGCATCATCAGGAGGGAATAGATCGCCTCATGCACGCCGGTGGCGCCCTGGGAATGGCCGGTGAGCGACTTGGTGGCGGAGATCGGCGGGCACTTGTCGCCGAACACCGCGCGGATCGCCTCGATTTCCTTCAGGTCCCCGATCGGGGTGGAAGTGGCGTGCGGGTTGATATAGTCGATCGGCGCCTTGATGCCGGAGAGTGCCAGCTTCATCGCCCGCGCGGCGCCTTCGCCCGAGGGGGCGACCATGTCGGAGCCGTCGGAGGTGGCGCCATAGCCGGCGATTTCCGCATAGATGCGGGCGCCGCGCGCCTTGGCGTGCTCCAGCTCTTCCAGCACCAGCACGCCTGCGCCGCCGGAGATGACGAAGCCGTCGCGGTCCTTGTCATAGGCGCGCGAGGCGACCGCAGGACGGTCGTTGAAATTGGAGGACATGGCGCCCATGCCGTCGAACAGCACGGAGAGCGTCCAGTCCAGATCCTCGCAGCCGCCGGCGAAGATCATGTCCTGCTTGCCGAACTGGATCAGCTCATAGGCATTGCCGATGCAGATGTTGGTGGTCGCGCAGGCGGCCGAGATGGAATAGCTCAGGCCCTTGATCTTGAACCAGGTGGAGAGCGTCGCCGAGGCGGTGGAGGACATGGCCTTCGGCACCGCGAACGGGCCGACGCGCTTGGGACCCTTGGTGCGCGCGGTGTCGGCGGCTTCCACGATGGTCTTGGTGGAGGAGCCGCCCGAGCCCATGATGAGGCCGGTGCGCTCGCTGGAAATCTCGCTCTGCTCAAGGCCCGCGTCGCGGATCGCCTGGTCCATGGCCACATGGTTCCACGCGGTGCCGCCGCCGTGGAAGCGCATGGCGCGCCGGTCCACGACCTCGTCGGCCTTCAGCGTCGGGGCGCCCTGCACCTGCGAGCGGAAGCCGAGCTTGGCGTAATCTTCCGCGAACGTGACGCCGCTGCGGGCCTCATGCAGGCTGGCCAGGACTTCCTGGGTGGAATTACCGATGGACGATACAATGCCCATTCCGGTCACGACGACGCGACGCATGTCACCTCCCTAAATCGGACCGGCACCCTGGCCGGCAATCGTGGCGCAGCGGTGTCAGCCGCCCACCGGCGCCGGGGCGTCCGCCTGGAACAAACCGACCTTCAAGTCCTTGGCGCGATAGATCACCGTGCCGTCGGCCTCCAGCCAGCCGTCGGCGATGCCGAGCACCAGCTTGGAGCGCATGACGCGCTTGAACTCGATGCCATAGACCACCTTGGAGACGGTCGGCAGCACCTGGCCGGAGAATTTCAGCTCGCCGAGGCCGAGCGCCCGCCCCCGCCCGGTGGAGCCGAGCCAGCCGAGATAAAATCCCACCAATTGCCACATGGCGTCCAGCCCGAGGCAGCCCGGCATCACCGGATCGCCCTTGAAGTGGCAATCGAAGAACCACAGGTCCGGGCGCACGGCGAGTTCAGCGCGCATGAACCCCTTGCCGAATTCGCCGCCGGTCTCGGAAATCTCCGCGATGCGATCGAACATGAGCATGGGGGGCAGCGGCAATTGGGCGTTGCCGGGACCGAACAGTTCGCCACGTCCGCATGCGAGGAGGTCTTCATACTCGAAGCTGGTCTGCCGCTCGGCCATTCTAACGGGTATCGCCATTCTGCCCACGAAGGGGTGAGTTTCGTTAGACCTCAAGGCCCGGCAAAGCCAGGCTCGAGGTTGCGCGCGTTGCGAGCGCGGGCACTCCCTATCATAGGCGGGGGCGCGCTCAAAGTCATGAAAGCGTCATGCCGCCACTTGGGGCAGGTGCTCGGCAGACGCGCGCCGCGCGCAGGGGCAGGCACACGTCGCGTGGGCGGCAAAGCGCCTGCGGCGTGAAGGCGTAAGCGCCTGCGGCACGAACGGGTCAGCGCCTGCGGCGCGCGGGGCAATCCGCCGCTGGGGCAGGGGCATGGGCATGATCGCCCCGCGCGCCGCCTCAGCGCCCGCCCAGGGGCGAAAAGCGGCGCAGCAGGGGCCAGCGTTCGGAAACCGCGGGCACCAGGCCGAGCACCAGGGTCAGCAGGGCGCCGAGCGCGAGCACCGGTCCCGCCAGCAGGAACAGGGCCAGGGGTTCGCCCCAGGCGTCCGCCGCGCCCACCGCCGCGAGCAGGAACAGCGCCACCAGGGCGAGCCGGCCGAAGGGATAGGCGATTCGCGCGTAATGATAGGAAATCGCCAGGGTCAGGGCGAAGCGCAGCACCTGCGCGGCCAGCGTCGCGCCGATGGCGCCGGCGACCCCATAGCGCGGGATGAACACGAAATAGAGGGCGATGACGACGCCGGCCGCCACCAGATTGATGGCCAGCGGCGCGAAGCCGTCCTTGCGCAGGAAGCAGCCCACCGCCACCAGCGAGGTGGATTCCTGCACCACATAGATCAGCGCCAGCCACGGCACATAGATCGCTGCGGCATGGAAGGCCGGCGGCGTCATCAGCGTGATGACCAAGGGTCCCGCGAGCGCCACGCCCGCCGCCGCCAGAAGCGTGATGAGGATGCCCACACCCACCATGCGCGCGCTGCGCGCTGCGCCCTCGGGCTCCTCCAGCACGATGAAGCGCTTGGGCATCCACCACATGTGGAACGGCTGGAGCAGCACGGCGGTCAGCACGCCGATGCGCACCGCGACGCCGTAGAGGCCGAGGGCCGCGGGGTCCACCGCATCCGCCAGGATCCAGCGGTCGAACGTGCCGAGCGCGAACGCGGCGATGCCGGAGAGCAGCAGCGGCACCACATAGAGCGCCAGCCCCGGCCAATTGATGCCGCGCAGGCGGATGCCGGTGTCCTTCACCACCAGCCACACCATGGCGAGCGTCTGCGCGCCGGCCGATGCGGCGGTGGCGATCAGGATGCCGATGACGCCGAAGCCGGCGAAGAGCAGGCTGATGGACAGCAGCGCGAACAGAACCGTACGGCCGAGGCTGAGGGCGAGGAAGGTGCCGGCCTGTCCGCGAATCCTCAGCCAGGTGAGGCCCACGGCCAGCAACCCCTCGGTGCACAGGGCGATCAGCAGCATGCGCACTTCCCAGGTCGTGGGCGTGCCCGGCAGGACCGAAGCGAGCGGCGTCGCGAACGCCAGCCCGGCGGCGCCGAAGACAAGCGCGGTGAGCAGCGCCACGCCGAACATTTCCGCGCACACCCGCCGCCGCTCGTCCCACCCCGCCGCCGCTCCGACGAACCGGCTCAGCGCCGTGGGCAGGGCCAGTGCGAACAATTGCGAGCCCACGTCGGCGAAGGCGAGCAGCACTTCCAGATGGCCGTAATCGTCGGCGGAGAGAAAGCGCGTATTGACCGGCAGCAGGATCAGGCCGATCGCCCGCACCATGATAATGCCGCTGGCGTAATACAGGCTTTCGCGCACCCCGGCCGGCAGTCTCTGGAGGCTGAAGCGGGTCCGGAACGTCATTGCGCCTCTATCCGCCCCGCAATCCATTGCGGCGATGCGGGCGGAAGATTCCTTTTTCCCCGATCCCGCGCAAGCCCTTTCGCCCGCGCCGCGACGGCCTGCGCCGCGCCGGGGTGCGGCACGCGCGCCGCTATGGACGCAGGCCGCGCCATGCTAAGGCAGGCGGGAAGTTCGGGGGGACCATGCGGCCGATCTGTTCCATCGTCATGCCGACGCGCGATTGCCTCGCCTATCTGCCGAAGGCCTTTGCGAGCATTCGCCTTCAGCAGGTCGAGGGGCTGGAAATCCTGGTGGTCGACGATGGCTCCACCGATGGCACCGACGCCTTCCTGGCGGGGGAGGCGGGCCATTGGCCGGCGCTGCGGGTGCTGTCCACGGACGGCATCGGGCCGGCGCGGGCGCGCAACCACGCCATCGAACGCGCCGAGGGCGAGCTGATCGCCTTTCTCGATGCCGATGACGTATGGCTGGACCACAAGCTGTCGCGCCAGCTCGCCTACCATGCGGCCAACCCCGAGGTGGCGCTGACCGGCACCGATTATCGCTTCGTGAACGAGGCCGGGCAGACCTTCAGCACCTTCTTCGACCTTGTGAAGCCGGACGAATTCTTCTTCGGCGCCCCCGCGTTCCAGCGCCTCGCCGATCCCTGCGCGGCGCTGCTCGGCTGCAATCTCATCGGCACCTCCACCGCCGTGGCGCGCACGGAGGTCCTGAGGGCGGTGGGCGGCTTTCCCACCGACGTGCCCTCGGCGTCGGACTGGGCACTGTGGCTGAAGATCGCCGACCGGCACCCGGTCGCCATCTCCGGCGCGACCTTGGTGGATTATCTCGACCGGCCGGGCAGCGTGTCCAAGAACATCGCCGCGCGCATCGCGGCGCTGCATGCGATTGTCGATGCCTATGCCGATCGCACCAGCCCGGCGATGGTGAAGTCGGTCCGCCGGGTCCGCACCCAAATCGCCCTGGTGGAGGCGGAAGCCGACCTTGCGGCGGGCCGGACCTGGGCTTCGCTGGTCGGGCGACTCAGGGCGTTCGCGGGCGATCCCTCGCCGGAAATCGCGCGCGGCATCGCGGCGAGCCTGCTGGTGGGCATCGGCGCCCGCTCGATCTGATCGCATTTTGCGCGCGCCCCTGCCTGTTTGGCGGGCGCGGCGATCGCAAAAAAGGCCGATCCGCGCGAAAGCGGCCGGCGGATGCGCGCGGGGCTTGCATCGCGGCGCGGCGGCGGCAAATCTCTGTGCGCAGAAATCGAGATCATCATGTCCGACAGCGCAGTGATCGTCCGCCGCAGCCTTCACGGCGCCCTGGTGCCCTTGGTGCGAGACCTGATCCTCGGCGGCGAGCTTCAGCCCGGCGACAAGATCGCCGAGCAGGCGCTGTGCGCGCGGTTCGGCGTCTCGCGCACGCCATTGCGGGAAGCTCTGAAGGTGCTGGCCGCCGAGGGGCTGCTGACGCTCACCCCCAATCGCGGCGCCATGGTCGCGCGCCTGTCCGACGGCGAGATCGACGCGCTGTTCCCCATCATGGGCGCGCTGGAGGCACTGGCCGGGGAACTCGCCTGCGCGCGCGTCACCGATGCGAAACTGGCCGAGCTGAAGGCAATGCACGAGGCGATGGTCGCGCATTATCGCGCCGGCCAGTCTGCGCCTTATCTCAATCTGAACCGGGCGTTCCACGAGGCGCTGTTCGAGATCGCCGGCAATGCGCCGCTGACCCAGCTCTATCATTCCATGATGGTGCGCATCCACGCTATCCGCTTCGTGGCGCGCAAGTCGCCCGCCCGCTGGCTGGAGGCGGTGGAGGACCATGAGCGCATGATGGAGGCGCTGATCGCCCGCGACGGGGCGGCGCTCGGGACGGTGCTGCGCGAGCATCTGCGCCACAAGGCGGAGATGGTGCACGAATCCCTCGCCGGCCTCCCAACGTTGGAGGCGCAGGGCGCGGAAACCGCCACGCGTCAGCGCAAGTCCGCGCCCACCGCCTCGGCCACCGAGGAAAATCCGTCGGCGCGCAAATGGGCGGCCAGCTCGTCGCGCACGCGCACCACCAAGCCGGGCCCCTTGAACACCAGCGCCGAATAAAGCTGCACCAGGCTCGCTCCGGCCCGGATCTTGGCATAGGCGTCCGCGCCCGAGGCGATGCCGCCGCAGCCGATCAGCGGAATGCGGCCCTGCGTGAGGCGCGCGAGCGCCGCCAGCCGCTCGGTGGAGAGCGCCATCAGCGGCTTGCCGGAGAGACCGCCGGTCTCGCTTTTGTGGGCGCTGCGCAGGCTCGCCGGACGCGACAATGTGGTGTTGCCGAGAATGATGCCGTCTGCGCCGGTCTCCAGCACCACTTCGACGATGTCGGCGAGCGCCGCGTCGTCGAGATCGGGGGCGATCTTCACCAGCAGCGGCGGGCGGCCGACGGGATCGGGAATGCTCTCGTTGCGCGCGGCGAGCGCATGGCCGATCAGCCGCCCCATCTCGGCGCGGGCCTGGAGATCGCGCAGGCCCGGTGTGTTGGGCGAGGAGAGGTTGCACACGAGATAATCGGCGAGGCGGCAGGTGGCCGAGATGCCGGCGGCATAATCCTCGCTGGCGTCCTCGGTATCCTTG
>NCHM01000210.1 GCA_002257205.1 Rhizobiales bacterium 24-66-13
TGAACAAGGACGTGCAATTGTTCATGCAAGAGGCCAAGGCCATGGGCCTGTCCCTGGAGGCCTGCGACGTGGTGGCCAAGCTCTGGGCGGAGGCGGTGCGCAAGCTCGGCTTTGAATCCGACTTCACGAAGATCGTCACCTTGATAGAAGACGAGGCGGGCGTGAAGGTGCGCAGCGCCTCCTAGAGCACGTTCGGCGAACACCGGTTCGCCGAAAAAGCCGGTGCCAGCGGTGCCGCGTGGATGCACGGGACAAACCCATGCATGACGATGTCTCCCGCAACGGCGTCGAACCGGGAATGTCGATCGGTCCTAGAGAGTTTTCGACCAAAGGCGCGTCGTCTTTCGCATCGTCGTGGCCGGGCTTGTCCCGGCCATCCACGCCGGCCGGTCGCGCGCCCCGGGGGCCACCCTGCGCGGAGCCGGCGTTTTAATATTACAATCATACAATATTATTCTAATCTCGCCCTTACACCTTGCCCCGTCGCGCACCGACCCGCACAGCGCGGGCGATGCCAGCGGCGGCGCGCTCACGCATAAGCGGCGGGTGTGCGGCGGCGGCGCTTGTCCTCGCGCCCGTCCATGGAGAACGTGTGCATGGCGGCGGAAGCCGCCCGGCGGACATGGTCCATGGCGATGGCGCGCGCCTTTACGGGGTCACGCTCGTCGAGGGCATCCATCAGCGCCTGAAGCTCGCTCAAGCTCTGGTTCCAGCGGTTGGGCGCCTGGAGCGATTGGGCGCGCAGCAACATGGTGCGCGAATTCAGCATGAACAGGGCCTTGCCCAGGGCATCATTGCCCGAGCCGGCGATGAGGCATTGATAGAATTTGTTCTTCAAGGTCACGCGCTTGACCGCCAATTCTTCGCTCTTCACCTCCGCGAAGGCGGCATGCAGGTCGCGATACTGCTCGTCCGTGGCGTGCGCGGCGAACAATTGCGCGGCGAGCCCTTCCAGCACCTCGCGCACCTGATAGACCCCGATCGCCTGGGCGGCGGTGATGCGGGCCACCACCGGTCCCTTGTGGGCGACCACCTCGATCAGGCCCTCGGATTCCAGCTGGCGCAGCGCCTCGCGCACCAAGGTCCGGCTCACGCCGGTCATCTCGCACAGGTCGCGCTCGGGCATGCGTTCGCCGGGACGGAACCGGCCCGCGGCGATGGCCTGGCGGATGCTTTCAGTCACGCTGTGCCGCAGCAGCGCCGCCGGCCGCGCGACCAAGAATTCCTTGTCAAATTCCCTTGCTTCACTCATCCGCCGTACTTTTCTCTTGTCTCACGCCGAAGCACTGGACCAACCCGGCACCACGGCCCGATGAATCAAATATTGGCGTCACTGGTGGCGCCTGTCCAGAACCCGCGAATACAAACCGATTGTCTGTCTGAACATGATCTTATACCCGAAAATCTCGGCGTGCGCATCGCTCTCGCGTCCCCGACACGGGCGCGCGAGGCGTCCCGGCTCGGCCGCCCCAACGAAGCGTCGCCAGGTATTTGCCTCCCGAGCCTTTGGCCAGACCGAGCCCCCTCGTCCACTTCAGCCGGGCGAAATATAGACCGCGGTGGGAAAATATACCGGCGGGCCGACCGCTGAATTGGGCGAGGGTTATTCCCGCTTTACTTGCGATGGCCGCGCCTATCCCTACGCCCGCCTCGCCCCGGCGCGCGCATCAGGCCGCCTGCTCCCGGTCGCGGATCGCCTGGACCGTGGCGAGCACGCGCTGGGCCCGGAAGACGATGGGATAATCCACGAACTTGCCGTCGAGCTGGAACGCGGCCTCACCCCGCGCCTCGGCTTGCGCGAATGCCTCGACGATGCGCCGCGCCGTGGCGATTTCGGCGGCGCCGGGCGTGAACACCGCATTGACCACGCGAATCTGCGCCGGATGGATGCACATCTTGCCCTGGAAGCCCGTGCCGGCCACGCATTCGGCGGAGCGCTTCAACCCGTCCGCATCGTCGAGCCGGACCCAAACGCTGTCGATGGGCGGCTCCAGATCGGCGGCGCGGCAGGCGGCTACGAGGCTGGCGCGGGCGTGGGCCAGCTCGCCCTCATGGGCGGTCCAGTTCATGTTGGTGTCGAGGGCGAAGTCTCCCGCACCGAACGCGAAGCGCCGCACGCGGGTGCCGGCAGTGACGATTTCCGCAAGGTTGGCGAAGCCCTTGGCGGTCTCGACGATGGGCAGCAGGTCGATGCCTCGTTCGGGCAGGCCGTGCTGGCGCTCCAACTGGGTGAGGATCCAATCGGCCGCGAACAGGTGCCGCGCCGATTCGATTTTCGGCAGCATGATGCCGTCGACCCCGGGGCGCACCACGGCGGCAAGGTCGCCGAAGCAGAACGGCGTGTCCATGGCGTTGACGCGCACATAGCCGGCGCAGCGGCGCGGCCGGGCGAGGGCCTCCACCACCAGCGGGCGCGTGGCGCTCTTCTCGCTGACGGCCACCGCATCCTCCAGATCGAGGATGACCGCGTCCGCCCCCACTTCGAAGGCCTTTTCGACTCGGCGGGCGTGATTGCCCGGCGCGAAAAGCATCGTGCGAAGCGGCATGGGACGGCTCCTGGAAGGTCAGATGCAAGGGCGTGGGGCGCGATGCGCGAAATCCGGGCCGACCTTAGCCGCTTCTTTCCGCCCCTTGCGATACAGTTTGGCGCGGCGGCGGATATCTCCAGGTTATGCCCCGCCGTCAGCGCGCGGCAGAGCATTTTCGAGCGAAGTGGGCACCGGTTCAGGTGAAAAAATGTGACACCGCAATGAGTTAGAGCATTTCAACGTTTCCGTGAGACGATGAAATGCTCTTTCCACCCCTGAAGCGGGGAAAGGCGCTTAGCTGCGCGGGCCACGACCGCGGGTCCCTGCTTGGCGCGCCAGGTGGGCGGTCACCGCCGCGACCGGCTCCGCCCAGGCGGCGCTGCGCGGCTGGCGGAACAAACGGACGCTGGGATACCAGGGGGTGTCGGCGCGTTCCCGCAGCCAGCGCCAGTCCGGCGCGAACGGCAACAGCACCGAGACCGGCCGGCCCATCGCGCCCGCCAGATGCACGATGGACGTATCCACGGCGACGATGTCGTCGAGGATCTCCAGGATCGCCATGGTATCGGTGAAATCGACGATTTCGGCGGCGAGGTTGATCAGCGGCGCCGCGCCATAATATTCCGCAACCTGCGCCATCGCCGGCCCCATCTGAAGCGACACCAACGCGGTCCGTGGCAGGCGGCCGAGCGGGGCCAAGGTCCGAAGGCTCATGGAGCGGTTGAAGTCATTGCCATGGGTCGGCCGTCCGGCCCACACCACACCCACGCTCTGGAAGTCCTGCGGAACCAGCTCGGCGAGCCGGGCGCGCCAGTGTTCCACTTTGGCCGGATCGGCGCGGACATAGGGCACCGGCGCCGGAATGCTCTCCAACGCCGTGCCGAACAGCCGGGGAAGGCCCGACAGCGGGCAATAGGCGTCGAAGGCCGGCGCATGCTCCCACCGGTCGAAATATTGGGTGATGCCGCCTTGCTGCAGCACGATCGGCTTCATCTCCGAACTGCACGCCATGATGAGATTGGGACAGAGCCGGGCCACATCGCCGACATAGCGGCAGAACTGGATGGTATCGCCGAAGCCCTGGTCGCCGATCAGCAGCAAGGTGCCCTCGGGCATGGGGCGGCCATCCCATTGCGGCTTGTCCTTGAGCGGCAGCAGCGGCTGCGAGCCGGGCAGGTCGAACCGCCATTCATATTCGCGCCAGCCCTCGGCGAACTGCCCATCCACCAGCAGGGCTTCCGCCAGCTCGAAATGCGCCGCCGCCATGGCCGGGTCCAGTTCCAACGCGCGGCGCGCATAATGGATGGCGGCGTCGATTTCCATGCGGTCGTAATGGATGACGCCGAGATTGTAATTGGCGCCCGCGTCGTCCGGCGTCAGCTCCACCGCCCGGCGGCCGTGAAACACGGCCTCGTCGAGGCGGCATAGGCCGCGATAAATCTCGCAGATGTTGCGGTGAAACAAGGGGTGGTCCGGAGCCACGGCAAGCGCCCGTTCGAGCCGGTCGAGGGCCTCCTGGGGCCGCCGGCGTCGATGGGACAAAATGGCGCCCTGGTGCAGCGCTGGAGCATAATGCGGCATGGCCTGAAGCACCTGGGCGAGGATCCGCTCGGCCTCCTCCAGTCGTCCGGCCTGCTCGTGGGCCTCAGCCTCCGCCAGCCAGCCGTCGACGGTGCGGGTGATCCCCTGCGGACCGCTCGCCAGCACCTGCGGGCCAAGGACGCCCTCAGGACCCCGCACCAGGCCGGCCGTGCCGGATCCCGCTGGATGAGCCGGCCCCCCGCTAGCCATCGATCGTATAGCCGAGGCGCGCGATCACCGGCTCCAGCATCGCAATCACCGGCGCCAGATGCTTGAGATAGAAGCGATAGCGATAGCGCGAATGGTCATAGAGCTTCTCGGTCACCTGGGCATAGCTGGCGGTGCGCGCATAACGCCTGTTCTCGTGGAATTGCAGGCACCTTTTGTCGAACGGAAGGTCGGCGAAAGCGAGCATGCGGCGCACATGCGCCTCCTGGTCGTCGACGATGTCCTCATAGCGGACCGCCAGATATTTCAACGTCATCTCGCGCCGATAGTGATCCACGAGATCCATCACCAGCAGATAGTGCTGCGCAATGGTTTCCAGCGCATTGGCGCAGTAAAAGCCATGGGTGAGATGATTGGAATAGACCGACAGGACAATATCCAGCGGGTGGCGCAGCACGTGGATCAACGGCGCATCCGGGAACATCAGGGCGATGAGGCCCATATGAGTCTCGTTCAGCGGCATCTTGTCGGTGAAGCGGGTGGCGCCCGGCTCCATGATGCCCGATTGGCGCGCGCGCTGAAGATAATAATCGCGCAGATTGTCCAGTCCCTCGCATTGATCGCCCATCCACAGATCGGCCAGCGCCTCGGGATAGGCCAGCGGGCTGTTGAGCATGCGCGGCATCAGATTGGCGATGTCGTGGACGAAGGTCAGCTCATCACCCGCGGATACCTTGGGATGGGCGGAAAGCGTCTGCTCCACCATGGTGGTGCCGGAACGCGGGAAGCCAAGGATGAACACGGGGCGGGGCCCGCTCTCCACCGGCTTCGCCCGGGGCACGATGCGCAGGCGGCCGGCGGTGAAATAGGCCTTCAGCCGGGCGGCGAGATCGGCGGCATGCTCGGCCATATAGATTGTGCCGCTCACCGCCACATTCTGGCGCTTGCCGGCATCGAAAGCCGCAAAGGCCTCGTCGTAGCGGCCCATCTTGTCGAGCAGGCGGCCTTTCTCCAGCATCTCATTGGTGCCGAGCCCGCCGCCAGGGCTGCGCTGCTCGATCCGATCGAGGATCGCCAGCGCCCCGTCATAATCCTTGGCGCGGCCGCGCACGATGGCGCGGTTCAGGAGGATGCTCGGATGATCGGGCGCGATCGCCGCCGCCTGGTCCAGCAAAGCGTCGGCACGGGCGAAGTCGCGGTCGGTCTCCTCCATGCGCGCCCAGCCCAGCAGGGTTTGGAGCACCGCCGGGGCGGCGGCCGCGGATTCCTGATAAAGCGCGCGGGCCTCGGCCATCTTGCCCTGGTTCTTCAGATTCCAGGCGAGATTGGCGAGCAGGATCGGCGGGCGGTGTCCAAGCAGCTCCAGCGCGCGCCGATAATGAAATTCGCCGACCTGGGGCCGATTGGCCTCGGTCAGGACCATGCCCATGAGATTGTGCGACTGCGGATCGGCTGGCGCGATGCGCACCGCGTTGCGGGCGTGGACCTCCGCCTCGGCAAGGTCACCCTTGCCGAACAGCAGCAGGGCCAGTTCCTGGGTCGCCCAGACATTGTTCGGGTCCAGCATCACCAGCCGGCGCACCAGCGCCTCGGCCGCCGGCAGCGCGCCCTGGGCCTTGCGGATCTGATAGAGGATGGCGAGCGCCCCGCCCTGCCCCGGCGCCAGTTCCAGCACCTCCAGGCACAGCCGTTCCGCCTCCGCGATCGCGCCGCGCGCGTGGCTGGCGATCGCTTGGTCCACCACCGGCAGCAGATGCCGGCTGGCGGCGGCGGGACCGAGCGTGCGCAGGTCCAGCTGGCAGCAGCGCACTGGCCGTAAGCCGCTGCCGCAGGCGCAGAGATTGGGATGCAACGCGTTCATGGGCCGAATGTCCTGAAACCTGACGGTGTGTCAACGCCGCGGGCGGCGCGCGTCCTTTTCAGAACGACCAGGAGAACACGCCCGTCACCGCATTGTCCTGCACCACGTTGGACACGGTGCCACGGTAAGAGACACCCAGCTTCACGCTGTCGCTGAGCTTCCAATCGGCGCCGAGCTCCACCAGCGCCGCATCGCGCGCCAACGCCGCTCCGGTCACGCTGAAATCAATTCCGGTGGTGCTGAAGGCGAGATTTGCCGCCGGGGCGAGATCGCCATAGGCGTGCTGCCAGGCGAGCATCATGCGCGGCACCAAGATGATGCCGTTGTCGAGCGCCCATGTGGTGCCGATCCGCAGTCCGAGCGTCGAATAGGTCAGGTCGGCGGAGGCGCTATTCAGCCTGAGCGCCGCCGCGCCGCCGATCTCGTTCGCGCTCCCGGTATTCAGATGCACATAGGAGAGGCCGGCAAACGGCTCCAGCGCGAAGGCGTTCCAGCTGAAGCCATAGCCCAATTCGCCGAACATCTGCGCGGTCTGAGCGCTATAGCTAGGCTCAGGACCTATTAATTTGTCTTGAGTTGTGATTCACAGTCTCCATTGAGGAGGCTGGCATGGGTGATTTGTTCCTGCTGAGCGAGCGGCAG
>NCHM01000211.1 GCA_002257205.1 Rhizobiales bacterium 24-66-13
GAACACCGCCATCAGCACCACCGCCCCGATGAGGGCGATGGGATAGGGCACGCCGAAACCGGCGAACAGGATCACCATGAAATAGGCGCCGAGCATGGAAAACTCGCCCTGGGCGAAATTCACCACATTGGCTGAGCGAATGAGCAGAACGAAGCCGAGGGCGACCATGGCATAGATGCTGCCGATGCCAATCCCGGTGAATAGAAGCTGAGGAAGCAAGCTCATCGCCGATCCTGTGCGCGAGAAGATACAAAGACTGTCCGGAAAGGGGACGAAGCGGCCCGTCCTCGCCATCAGTAGGTTCGTCGGGGCCGAGTTTGTCGCGGCCATCCACGCCGGGCCGCCTGTTTCAGCGGTGCCGGGTGCTCTGATGCAACCGCGTCATGCCCGGGACGCGCCCGGGCATCGCGGCTGATTCAGGGGTTACGCCATGACCTTCAAAAAGGTCGGGCGATCACTTGTCGAAGGCGATGTGGCGATCGAAAATGATCTTTCCGTTTTCGTTCTTGACGATGTTGTAGCCGCGCAGGCCGTCGCCGTTCTCGTCGAAGGTGTAGGTGCCTTCGGTGCCGGGGAAGTCCTTGATGGCGAGGATCGCATCGCGGATCTTGGCGGGATCGGTGCTGCCGGCCTTCTTGATGGCTTCCGCCAGCAGGAGCACGGAATCATAGGCCCAGGCCGAGGTGTAGTCGGGCGCGCGGCCGACCTTCTTGGAGAATTCCTCGAAATAGGCCTTGGCGATCGGGTTGGCGTCGGCATTGAAGTCGGCGACCGCATAGGTGCCATAGAGCGCCGGGCCGGCGAGCTGCATGGCAGTGGTGGACGCGACCGAAGCCGAGCCGACCCAGGTGGCGGTCACGCCGAACTGCTTGAGCTGGCGGGCGAGCACCGCGACGTCGTTCTCGAACGCGGTGTAGGTGGCGATGATGTCGGCGCCAGACTGGCGCACGGCGAGCACCACCGGGGTGAGATCGGATTGGCCGTTGTTGAAGCCCTGCACCAGCACCGGTTCGATGCCCAGCGTCTTGAGGGATTCCACCAGCGCCTTGGCGCCGTTGGTGCCGAACGCGTCGGTGGAGTGCAGCACCGCCCACTTCTTCTTCTTCAGCTGGTTGACGCCGAAGTCGGCGATCACCTTGGCGGAATAGCTGTCATTGGGGCGGGCGCGGAACAGCCAGGGATTGCCGGAATGGGTGAGCGTGGGGTCGGTGCCGCCGAAGAATACCGGGATGCCGGCCTTCTTGGCATCGCCCGAAATGGCGTTCACCTGGGTGGAGCGCACCGAGGCGAGCACGGCGGCGAGATCGCCACGGCTGATCAGGCGGGAGAAGGCGAGCACGATGCCGGGGTTGGTGGTCTGGTCGTCCTCGATCACCAATTCGAATTTCTTGCCGAGCACGCCGCCGGCGGCGTTCACCTTCTCGACGCCCAGCTTGGCGCCTTCGGTCTGGAGGTGGCCGATCTCGGCGGCCGGGCCGGTGAGCGGCGCGGTGAGGCCGATCTTGATGGTTTCCTGCGCCGAGGCAGCGCCGAAGGAGCCCACGAGGGCAGCGGCGGAAAGCAGGCCGATAGCCGTGCGGCGGGACATGCCCATGATACGTCTCCCTATATCCGATCCGATTTGATATCGGAATTGATGGCCGCGAACATGGCTGCTATGATTTCCCTGAGTCAAGAGGATTGGCGCCCGTAAGCGGACATATCATTGACTTTTTTATTGTTATCGAGAGAAAATCCCTCAAGATCGACGGCTGGGCGCCAAATGAGCAGTATCTATCAGATTTCCAAGCCCATCCGCTTGGGCAACGAAGTCTATGACATCCTGCTCAAGAAGTTGATGTCCCTGGAAATACAGCCCGGTGAGCGCATAGGCGTCGATGGGCTCGCGCGGGAGCTTGGCGTTTCGCAGACACCGATCCGCGAAGCGCTTTCTCAACTCGAAGCTCAGGGGCTGGTGGTGAAAATCCACCTCTCCGGTTATCGCGCCGCTTCGCAATTGACGCGCAAGCAATTCGACAATTTGTGCGAGCTTCGCCTATTGATCGAGCCGCCGGCGGCCGCCAAGGCGGCGGTGCTCATGTCGCCGGAAGAATTTCAGGGGATAGCGGGGCTGGCCGCGCACATGCGAGACGCCAAGCGCGACGATGCGCAATCCGCCTATAACGCCTTCGCCCAGGAGGATGCCCGCTTCCACGCGGCCATCGCCAAGGCGAGCCAGAACGACCTTTTGCACGACATCATCACGCAGCAGCGGGTGCATCTGCACCTGTTCCGCCTGCGCTTTCATGCTCGCGTCACCGAGGATGCGATCGTCGAGCATGCGCGCATCCTGGAGGCCTTCGCCCAGCAGGACGCCGCGGGGGCCGCCGCCGCGATGCGCATCCACATCGAGAATGCGCATGCCCGCTTCAAGACGGTGTTCGAGGGCTGAGTTGCGGCGCGCCGTGAACCTTCCGGCCGTATACGTGTTGATCCCGCGGGGGGCAAGCTGCGAGGATGTCATGCCTGCAAAATCCAAAGCCCAGCAGATGGCCGCGGGTGCGGCCCTTTCCGCGAAGCGCGGTGAGACCAAGAAAAGCGAGCTGAAGGGCGCATCGCGCTCCATGGCGCAATCCATGAGCGAGGCCGAGCTCGAAAAAATGGCTTCCACCAAGCGCAAGGGCAAGCCGGAGCACGTCTCCAAATCCTGAGGCCCCATCGAGTTCAGGGCTCCGCAAGCGCACTACGGCGTCGCCTCCGTACGCGGCCGGCAGCGCAGGCAGGCCCGCAAGCCGGCGGCTTCGGCGGCGGTCCAATCGGCATGGAAGGTCACGTTCTCTCGCCGCGCGAGGCGGGACGGGCAGGACGGGCGGCAATAAATTCCGGTAGTGCGCACGCCATAGACGAAGGCGGCGTCCTGGGTGCGGTCGCGCGTCTGGACCGCGCGCCACAGGCGGGCGGGATCCTCGCAGCTTGGGTCTTCGATCGGCATTGCGGGCGCTCCCGGACTGAGTGTTTCCTGGCCTTCGATACGGCTTCCACGGCCGGCGCGCAGCCCGGTTTGGACGGACCGGGCTCGCGTTCACGAGCTTGCGATGTCGACCGCGGAGCGGTCCCGCGCTATACCCCGCCCATGCAGTCGATCCTCTCCATCAGCCATCTGTCGAAGACCTATGCGTCCGGCCACAGTGCCCTTAAGGACGTCTCCCTCGATATCCGGCGCGGCGAGATTTTCGCCCTGCTGGGTCCCAACGGTGCGGGCAAGACAACGCTCATCTCCATCGTCTGCGGCATCGTCAATCCGACCGGCGGCACAGTCACCGTGGACGGCGCAGACATCATCAAGAATTATCGCGCCGCCCGCAGCCAGATCGGCCTTGTGCCGCAGGAACTCACCACCGACGCTTTCGAGAGCGTGTGGGGCACGGTGAGCTTCAGCCGCGGGCTGTTCGGCAAGAAGCCGAACCCGGCGCATATCGAAAAGGTGCTGCGGGACCTCTCGCTCTGGGACAAGAAGGACAGCAAGATCATGACGCTGTCCGGCGGCATGAAGCGGCGCGTCCTGATTGCCAAGGCGCTGTCCCACGAGCCGCGCATCCTGTTTCTGGACGAGCCCACCGCCGGTGTCGACGTGGAGCTGCGCCGCGACATGTGGCGGGTGATGCGCACGCTGCGCGAGTCCGGCGTCACCATCATCCTCACTACCCATTATCTGGAAGAAGCGGAGGAGATGGCGGACCGCATCGGCGTCATCCGCAAGGGCGAGCTGATCCTGGTGGAGGAGAAGCGCACGCTGATGCGCAAGCTTGGCAAGAAGCACCTCACCCTGCAGTTGGCGGCGCCGCTCGCAGCGATTCCGCCCTCCCTCTCCGCCCACCAACTGGCCCTCTCCGCCGACCGGACGGACCTGATCTACACCTACGAAACCGACAGCGAGCGTTCCGGCATCGCCGACCTGCTGCGCGATCTCGCCCTCGCTGGCGTCGCCTTCAAGGATCTGCACACGGAGCAGAGTTCGCTTGAGGATATTTTCGTGAGCCTGATGAGAGACGCGCAATGAACATCCATGCCATCCGCGCGATCTACATCTTCGAGATGGCCCGCACCGGCCGGACCCTGCTGCAATCCATTATCTCGCCGGTGCTCTCCACCTCGCTTTATTTCGTGGTGTTCGGCTCGGCCATCGGTTCGCATATGGCTGAGATCGGCGGCGTCAGCTATGGCGCCTTCATCGTGCCGGGCCTGATCATGCTGGGCCTGCTGACGCAGAGCATCTCCAACGCCTCGTTCGGCATTTATTTCCCGCGCTTTGTCGGCACCATCTACGAATTGCTCTCGGCGCCGGTCTCGGCGGTGGAGATCGTCATTGCCTATGTGGGCGCGGCGGCCTCAAAATCCATCATCCTCGGGCTGATCACGCTCGGCACGGCTTCGCTGTTCGTCGATCTGCACATCGTGCACCCGGTCTGGATGCTGTCCTTCCTGGTGCTGACGGCGGTGACCTTCTCGCTGTTTGGCTTCGTCATCGGCATCTGGGCCGATAATTTCGAGAAGCTGCAACTGGTGCCGCTGCTGATCATCACGCCGCTGACCTTTCTCGGCGGCAGCTTCTATTCCATCGACATGCTGCCGCCGTTCTGGCGCACGGTCACGTTGTTCAACCCGGTGGTCTATCTGGTGAGCGGGTTTCGCTGGAGCTTCTTCGGCATCTCCGACGTGGGCGTGGAGATCAGCCTGGCCATGACCTTGCTGTTTTTGTGCGTGTGCCTCGGCATCGTCATGTGGATGTTCAAGACCGGCTATCGCCTGAAGAGCTGATCCCGTCCCGCCGGCTCAGGCGGCGAGATCCGCCGGCACCGCGGTGTCGCAGAAGCGGGCGAGGATGCCGGCGAGTGCGCGCGCGGTCTCGTCCGCCTGGGGGGCGAGGCACAAGGCCAGTTCGCCGGCGGCCACATCGGGCAGGCCCTCGGCCGCGCCGAGCATGCGGTGGGTCGCGGTGAGGCTGCGCCGTTCCAGCAGCGCGATGCCGAGCCCGCCCGCCAGCGCCGCCTGGAGGCCCATGAGGTTTGGGCTTTCATAGGCGATGCGCCAGGCGAGGCCCGCCGCCTCCAGGGCATGGACGGCGCGGTTGCGATAGATGCAGCCCTGCGGGAACGCCACCAGCGGCACCGGGTCGAGCGGAGGCACCGGGTGATCGGCGGCGGCGATCCATACCAGATGCTCCGGCCACACCGCCATCGCCTCCGCCGGGCCGGGCTCGCGCTTCAGCAAGGCGACGTCGAGATCGCCGCGGGCAAGGTCGGCCGCGAGGTCGCGCGACATGCCGCAGCGCACCGAAAGCCGCACATCCGGCCGCATCCGGGCGAAGGCTGCCACCGTGCGGGTCAGGGCGATGAGGGCGAAATCGTCGGGAATGCCGACCCGCACCACGGCCTGGGGGGTGTCGTGCCGAAGCGCCGCCTTGGCCTCGATGCTCAGCGCCAGGATGCGCCGGGCATAGCCGATCAGCCGCTCGCCTTCTTCGGTCAGCCGCACCCCCCGGCCGGCGCGATGGAACAGCGCGCAGCCCGCCGCCTCCTCCAGCCGGCGGATCTGCTGGCTGACGGTGGACTGGGTGCGATGGACGCGTTCGCCGGCGCGGGTGAAGCCGCCAGCATCCACCACGCTGACGAAGGCCCGCAGCAGATCGAGATCCAGCATGGTCGGTCATTCATTCGATTTTCAACTATTAAAGATCATGACATTCCATTTTTCAATGGTGGCGCGGAGCGTTAACAAGGCCGGGCCGCGCGGCTTCCGCCGCGCCCCTATTCGACGACCCGAAGATCGCCGCCATGAAACAGACCGCAGCGCCGACCGCCGCTCCGACCGCCGCGCCCGTTGCCACCCCTCGCCCTGCCGGTACCGCGCCGGCCGCCGCGACGCCGGCGCTGGTGGCCTTGTTCTGCGTGCTGTGGAGCTCGGCCTTTGTCTCGGCGAAGATCGCGGTGGTGGATTGCCCGCCGCTGCTGCTGCTGTCCGTCCGGTTCCTGCTGGCGGGAGCGATCCTGCTCGCCGGCTGCGCGCTCACCGGTCGGCTGAAGCCGATCTCGCGCCGGGAACTCGCAATGCTCGCGGTCTCGGGCGTGCTGAACAATGCGGTCTATCTGGGCTTCAGCTTCGTCGGCATGGTCAGCGTTTCCTCGGGCTTCGCCGCCGTGATCATCAGCGCAAACCCATTGCTGGTGGCGTTTCTCGCCGGGCCGGTGCTGGGCGAGCATCTCACCCGGCGCAAGCTGTTGGGGCTGGTGCTCGGCCTGCTCGGCGTCGCCATCGTGCTGCGCTCGCGCATCGCCGGCGGTCACGAGGACGTGGTGGGCACGCTGTTCATCCTGGCGGCGCTGGTGGCGCTCTCGGCGGGAACGCTGGTCTACAAGCGGGTGCGCACCTCCGCCGACCTGTTCATGGCGAGCGGGGTGCAGAGCCTGGCCGGCGGGCTCGCGCTGCTGCCGCTGGCGCTGACCACCGAGAGCCTGAGCGCGGTGAACCTCACCCCCGCCCTCGTCGGATCCTTCGCCTACATGGTGCTGGCGGTCTCGGTGGGGGGATACAGCCTGTGGTATTTCATCCTCGGCCGCGCCAGCGCCACCGAGGCGAGCGCGCTGCATTTCCTCATGCCGCCGCTGGGGCTGCTGTTCGGCTGGCTGTTGCTGGGCGAGCATGTGCCCTTGCTGGATCTTGCCGGCATCGTGCCGATCGCGCTCGGCATCCGCCTCGTCACGCGGTGAGGGGGAAGGCGGCATCCGCCGCCGCGCCGATNNNNGTTCTTCGCCACCTGAAGCACGATGCGGCGGGAATGCAAATGCAGCATCGGCCCGCCCGGCAGGCGCGAGGCGCCGCCATAAATGGCGTCTCCCAGGATCGGGAAGCCGAGGTGGGAAAGGTGCGCCCGCAATTGGTGGGTGCGCCCGGTCACCGGCGACAAAGCCAGCACGCTCAAGCCCTCGCCGCGATGGAGCACGCGCCAATCGGTGACGGACTCGAGCGCGCCGGGCGAACCCTTCGGCACTGCCTGCATCCACCAGCCGCGATGGGGCGAGCGCTTGGCCAAGGGCTGGTCGATACGGCCGGAATCTTCGTCGGGCGCGCCCTTGGTGAGCGCCACATAGGTCTTGTGGGCCTGCCCGGTGGCGAACAATTTATTTAGCAGTGCCAGCGCCTTGGCGTGACGGCCGAGGACCAGGCAGCCGGAGGTGTCCTTGTCCAGCCGGTGCGCCAGCTCGGGCGCGCGCGGCAGGCCGAAGCGCAGGCCGTTCAAATGATCGTGCAGAGTCTCCCCGCCCTTGGGGCCGGGATGCACCGGCAGGCCGGCCGGCTTGTCCAGCACCAGAACCATGCCGTCGCGATGCAGCACGCGGGCCGCGAGGGGGGATTGGGTTTCCAAGGGGACGGCGGGCGCGGCATTCATCGGCGGTGTTTTCGGGCTGGATGCGATGCGCCCGCATAGCATGATTTTGCCCGCGCGGGCGCCCTGGCCCTGGCGCCCTTGCCGCGCCGCGGTAAAAACCCACGCGATTCAAGTCTGTTAGCTGTTGCGCAGTGTCATGACGGCGCGACGCAGGCGTGCCAAGGTCGGCCATTCGCGTCTGAGGAGAGGAGCTTCGGTCATGGCCCATACGAGAAAGAACGAACGCCGGGTGCTGTCGGACGGCGAGCTGGAGTTCGTGGACAAGGCCCGCCATCCCGCCCTTGCCGAGATGGCCCACGCCGATCTTCATGCCCTCATCGGCCATTTGCGGGAGCGGCGGGACCGGGCGCAGACCATCGCCAACAGCCAGCGGCGGGCGTTGCGCGGCAAGGGGCCGGGCGATGTGCGCTACGACAAGGCCGATCTCGGCAATCGCCAGAAGGCGTCCGTGCTCACCGACGCGCTCACCCGCGCCCGCCGCGAGATGACCCGCCGCAACGAGAAGGCGGCCCGCGAAGAGCTGATGGCCAATGCCCGCCATGCCTTGGCGCTGAAGCAGGCGGCCGGCGGGCCGCACCATCCCGACGGCGGCCCCACCGCCAACGAAGGCATGCGCGCCAAATCCCGCAAGCGGGTGGATTCGCTCGCCCGTCCGGCGGAGGCTGGACGCGTGACCAAGTTTGTCGCCACCGCCCAGGCGAAAAAGGACAATCGCTGAGGTGCCACTGCGCTCTGCCGGGCTTCGGGTTCGGCCGAGCGCGCGCAAATGCACGCTTTGCGCTCAAAATGTTTCACGTGAAACATGGGCTTGGCACGGACGAACAGCGGTTTCGTGCGGCTTTGACGTGCCCTGTCGGCCGATGACATCGCCTTTTCGGGCGAAGGTTCGGCGATGAATTTCGGCAACCGGCCGGACTTCCGCATTTGACGGCCGCGGCCATGGAAAAGCGGGCCGGGCATTGCTACATTGTTTCATCAGATGCCGCCCCGAAGGCTCATCCGCCTGTAGCCCGGCTTCGACGCGGACCGCCGAAGCCACGATCCTGGTCGAGCCACCACGTCGAAAGCCGCCAAGTCGCCAGCCACCAGGTCGCGAGCTAGCCCGTCGCAAGTCACCCGTTCGAGATCCAGATGCCCGGTTCCGCCGCCTCGCCGCCCGATCACCACGACCACGCCGCCTGCGTCTCGGGCGCGATGGCGCGGATCGAGCATTTGTGCACGCAGAAGGGCATGCGCCTCACGCCCCTGCGCCGGCGGGTGATGGAGGCGCTGGCGCAGAGCCATGTGCCGCTCGGCGCCTATGAATTGGTGGACCGGCTCGGCGCTGCGGGCGAGCGGCCGCCGCCCATGTCGGTCTATCGCGTGCTGGATTTCCTGGTGACCGAGGGGCTCGCCCATCGCATCGAGAGCCGCAACGCGTTCCTCGCCTGCGGCCATGCGCACGACAAGGACGAGGTGGTCGTCTTCCTCATCTGCGAGCAGTGCGGCGACACCCGCGAGGTGCGCTCCCACGCGGTGGGGCGCGACCTCTCCTGGGCCGCGCGCGCGGAAGGGTTCGAGCCGCGCCAGCGGGTGCTGGAGATCGCCGGCCGCTGCGCAAATTGCCGCGAGTGAGAATGCGCCCCAAGCGCGAAACATTGACGCTCGCCCGCGCGCGGCCTACCTCCTAGCGCAAGCACGCCGCCGCCTGCGGGACGGGGGCGCCGCCGCCCATTACAGGACGCTCCCATGACGCAGCAGCCCGTCGTGCCCACCGAATTGCTGGAAGCCGGCCCGGCCCTGCGCCGCACCACCGTGGGCGTGCCCGTGGGCAAGGTGATGGTGGGCGGCAATGCGCCGGTGGTGGTCCAGTCCATGACCAATACCGACACCGCCGACATCGACGGCACGGTGCGCCAGGTGGCCGCGCTCGCCCGCGCCGGCTCGGAGATCGTGCGCATCACGGTGGATCGCGACGAAGCCGCCGCCGCCGTGCCGCGCATCAAGGACCGGCTGCTGAAGATGGGCGTGGATGCCCCGCTGGTGGGCGATTTCCATTATATCGGCCACAAGCTGCTGGCCGATCATCCCGCCTGCGCCGAGGCGCTGGACAAATACCGCATCAATCCCGGCAATGTGGGCTTCGGCGACAAGAAGGACCGGCAGTTCGCCGCCATCGTCGAGACCGCCATCAAATATGACAAGCCGGTGCGCATCGGCGCCAATTGGGGCTCGCTGGACAGCGAATTGCTGACCGCCCTCATGGACGAGAACGCGAGGCTCCACCGCCCGGCGGAAGCGCGCGCCGTGACGCGCGAGGCGCTGGTGCGCTCGGCGCTTCTTTCGGCCCAGCTGGCCGAGGATATCGGCCTTAAGCGCGACCGCATCATCCTGTCCGCCAAGGTCTCGGCGGTGCAGGACCTGATCGCGGTCTATACCGAACTCTCCCGCCGCGCGGATTATGCTTTGCATCTCGGCCTCACCGAGGCGGGCATGGGCTCCAAGGGCATCGTCGCCTCCACCGCCGCCATGGGCGTGGTGCTCCAGGCCGGCATCGGCGACACCATCCGCGTATCGCTGACCCCGGAGCCGAACGGCGACCGCACCCGCGAAGTGCAGGTGGCGCAGGAAATCTTGCAGACCATGGGCCTGCGCACCTTCGTGCCGCTGGTCGCCGCCTGCCCCGGCTGCGGGCGCACCACGAGCACCGTGTTCCAGGAA
>NCHM01000212.1 GCA_002257205.1 Rhizobiales bacterium 24-66-13
GCCTGGTTCGGAAACGTCTCGCCCTGGGCCAGCAGCTCGCTGCCGCGCGGCAGGTCGAACCCTTCCGAGTGCCAGTGATAGACATGGCTCGGCCAGGGCAGCAGGTCGCGTCCGAGCGCGGTGGGCACGAGGGGATAATAGCCGATCTCGCTCATGCCTTCGGCATGGTGCGAGACCTTGGCGCCCAGTTGCACCGCCATGATCTGCGCCCCGAGACAAATGCCGAGCAGCGGCGTGTCGGCGGCCATGGCCTTGCCGACGAAATCGATTTCGTCGCGCATCCAGGGCAGGGGATCGTTGACGCTCATGGGACCGCCGAACACCACCACGCCGGCATGGTCGTCGAGATGCGCGGGCAGGGCCTCGCCGAGGGCGGGGCGGCGGATATCGAGCGCATAGCCGCGCTGCTCCAGCCGCTCGCCGATGCGTCCGGGCCGCGAATGGGCCTGATGGAGAATAACCAGCATCCGCCCTGATTCCAGGGCTTGCGGGCCGGTGTCGATCTCCGGGCTGTCCTCGTTAAGTGCTTTGTCCACCTTCGGTTTCCGTGTCGTCTCGGACTTCCCGGCGAATGCGTACCCGCTCGCGGGAGCTGACATTCAGAAGTTCGGCCGCGCGCCAGACCAGATTATCCTCGAATTCGGACAATGCGCCATCGGCATAAGCGACTTCGAACATCATCTCCACCACCCGCTCGCGGCCCTCATCGTCCAGGGCGCGGTTCAGGATGCTGGTAAAGGAATAGAGATCAACCGCTTCCGCATCGCGCGCAATGGCGAGATCCACGAGTGCGTCGGTCTCGGTGTCGGCGAGGTCGAATCGTGTCGCCAGAACGGTCTTGAGCACGTTGCGTTCCTGCTCGGTCACGGCGCCGTCGATCGACATCACATGCACCAGCAGCACCGCCGCGGCGAGGCGGTAGTCATTCTCGACGAAGGTGCTGGCGTCGCGGTGGCCGCCGGTGATTTCGGAGATGAAGTCGGACAGCGCGCGGAACATATGACCCCCAGACCGTGGCTCTGATCCAGTTGCCACGGGGTCAGGCGCCCGTGCAAGTCGCTGGGGCGGAAGGAGTTGTCCTAAAAGGAAAAAGTCCCGGCTGTGACATTCCGGTCACTCGCCGTTGACGTTCGGCAGGGGCTTGCGCGTGGTGCCCTGGATGCGGTTTGCGGCATCGCCGGTGGAGGGGCGCGGCGGGGTGGGCGGAGGCGCGATCATCTGCTGGCGCGGCGCCGGGGGAGACGTGTTCTGCCCCGGCACGCCGGGATAGGGAAAGGTCGGGGTCTGGTAGGGCTGCACGCGCTGCACCTGCGCCGCCGCGGGGGCGGTCATCAGCACGGCGGCGATCGCAATCATGAAGAAACGCATGTGGACCTCGTTCTGCGTTGCATATCGTAGCGATGTCTCGCCACGTCCACCGTTCTTACGCGCTTGTGATTTCAAAACACCAACAGGCGGCGAGGGCGTGCTGTTCCTACACGTTCCCGTGGTGCTGTCGCGTGCTGCCGCCTGTGGGCAGCCGCGTGACGATGCCATCTGGTGCTGCGGCGATTCCCGGTAAGCCTATTCCCTAGAGGAATTTTCGTAGAAAAATGCATAAAGCGTGATCGTTGCCCTGGATGTCTCAAGCTTTGCCGTTGTTCTGCGGCTGATTGAACTATCATCAGATGATATTTCGGACGGGTGCGAATATCAGATGCAAGCTGACTTGCGTTTGCTGGGGAACATAGCGGCCATGGTGACGTTGCTTTCTCTGTAATCCCGCGCTGAACGCGGCGCTAGAGAACGGAGTTTGCCATGAACACGAAGATGCTCACTGTCACCGCCCTGGCCGCGCTTCTTGCCGGTCCGGCCTTCGCCCAGACCGCGACGCCGCCGAGCGCCGCGCCGTCCACGCCCTCCACCACCACGCCGTCGACCACCACGCCCTCCACTTCGACCATGCCCTCGTCTTCGTCCAGCGCGACGCCGTCGGCGCCGGCCGGCTCCGCGGCCTTCATCGAGAGCCAGAAGCAGGAACAATGGCTCGCGAGCAATCTGATCGGCACCAAGGTGCGCGGCTCGGGCGACGAGAGCCTGGGCGAAGTGAATGACGTGCTGCTGGATCGCAATGGCGCCGTGGTCGGCGCGGTGATTGGCGTCGGCGGCTTCCTCGGCGTCGGCGAGAAGGATGTCGCGGTGCCGTTCAATGCGCTTGAACTGGTGCGCAATACCAATGGCGACACGCTGGTGCTGCGCAAGTCCAAGGACGAGCTGAAGGCGGCGCCGGAGTTCAAGGAATATACCGCCCCGACCTCGGCCTCCAGCGGCGGCACGGCCGGCGCTCCGGCGACCACGACGCCGCCCGCGCGCTGATCCGCGGACCGCGACTGATACATTGGGGGTAGGTGCCGACCGGCACCTACCCCTTTCTTTTGGAATTTTCGCGGCGGCGCGCCGTCGCCGGCGGGCTCTATCCCTTCGTTTCGACGAAGGTGCTATCGTTCCGCCGCGCGTCACGAAGCGGCCGCGCGGCGGGGCGAGGAATCGGCCCCGAATGATGAAAGGGTAAGACGTGTCCCATACGCCTCAGCCGCGGGGCTGTGCCCTCCTGGTGGAAGACGAACCGTTCGTCGCGATGGTGGCCGGGCAGATCCTGGCCGACGAGGGATTCGAGGTGGTCGAGGCTGCCTCGGCCGCCGCCGCGCTGTCGCATCTCGACGGCCGGCCGGGCGGCTATGCCCTGGCGGTGGTGGACCTCGGCTTGCCCGACATGCGGGGTGAGGCGCTGGTGCTGGAACTGCGCGGCCGCGTCGGGGACCTGCCGATCATCGTCGCAAGCGGGTACGGCCTTGGGGAATTGAGGGACATTTTCACCACCTTCGCGGGGGTCGCGCTGGTGAGCAAGCCCTATGACACCTCCACCTTGCGTCGCGCCCTGGAAACCCTGGGATTTTCTGTGGGGACCGACTAAGCGCCGGTGCGCGCGCCGCCTTCATCCTGAAGAGCCTGTCTTGCCGGGCGATGGGGAGGCGAGCAGCGGCCATGTCGGAAGCTGGGGGGAGGGGAAGGGGTGAAAACCTCCGCCACGTCCGCCGCTCAGCCTTTCAAACGCCGGCACGCAGCGCCGGTTCCGCCGCCCGATGCCTTGGCGGCCTTTTTTTGCATTGCACCCGCTGCATCCGGTACGACTCCGGCAGGAGAGGGGCCGGCGGGCCGGACGCGCGGCCGGAGCTTCGGGCAAAAAAAGACCCCGGATTGACCGGGGCCTGATTCGCGCGAGGCCGAAGCCGAAATTGTGAATCGCACGCGAACCTGTGGCGCGCTTCGCTGCAAAAGGCTCTATCTTATTGTCTTTGCGCTTTTTCTTCAGGCGAACCGGTGTCCACTTCGCTCGAAAATGCTTTAGCGGCGTCGGCCGAACAGCACCGCCTGGCCCACGCCGATCAGCGCCGCCACCGCCACGGTGGCGATGGGATGGCGCTCCGCCACGCGTGTCACCGAGGCGAACGCGCCCAGCGACAGGGGCGCAATCCCCTGGTTGCGGCGCCCGGCGGTGGCGATGGCCGCGAACAGGCCCGCCACCACGAACCCCGCCAAGGCGGTGAAGAGGGCCGCCAGCGTCGGATCATAATGCTGGCTCAGCGCCTGATAGAGGCAGATGGCCAGGAATGCCGCGCCGATCCACAGGAAGCCGACGGCGAGGAAGATCAGCAGCGCGCGGGCCGCCATGGACTTCACCGCCGAACCAGCAACTGGCCGAGCAGGGCACCGGCGCCCGCTGCGATGGCGCAGGCGGCGAGCGGCTGGGCGACGATGCGCTCGCGCAGGGTGTTCATCTGCCCCTCCGCCCAATCGGTCACCTCGTCGGCCGCAGCCTCCGCTTCCCCGGCCGCGCCGCGCACGCTGTGGCGGGCTGTCTTGCCGAGGGTGTCCACCAATTGCGCGAAATCAGCCCGCAGCTTCTCCAAATCCTGCCGCAGGTCCGCGAGGCTCGGCTCCACGCCGGCGTCGAAGGGCTTTCCGGGGTTTGCGTCCGGCTGATCGACCATGCTCTTTTCTCCGCTGTGTGGAAGCTTTCGGGCGGGTCTTCACCCGCTCGCGCACACAACGCGGGGACCGCTGTCCAGTTCCAGATATCCCGGCGGCGGGCGAGGGTGATCCCCTTCCGCGCACCGGACCAAGAGCACTACAGCGCGATCCGCCCATATTGAAACGCCCAGGGCGATTCCATATGGACGGATCCGGCTCCAAGCGGAGCGTATCAGGCGGAGCGCGCTTCCGCCCCGAGGCTGCGCGCCTCGTGGAAGAACAGCGCCTGGGCGATGGTCGCCTTCACTGTCTCGCTCAGGAACGGCTTGGTGATGAGATAGGTCGGCTCCGGCCGCTCGCCGGTCAGAAGGCGATCGGGGAAGGCGGTGATGAAGATCACCGGGACATTGAAGGTCTGGAGGATGTCCGTCACCGCGTCGATGCCGGAGGAGCCGTCCGCCAGCTGGATGTCGGCGAGCACGAGCCCAAAATCGCTCTGCTGCGCCAGTTCCACCGCCTTGGAATGGGTGGGCGCGACGCCGACCACTTCATGCCCGAGTTCGGTCACCAGGGTCTTCAGGTCGAGCGCGATCACCCATTCGTCCTCGATGATGAGGACGCGGGTGGCCAATTGCTCGTCGATCTCCTGCTGCGCGGCGACCACCTGGGCCTCCACCTCGTCCAGCGAGATCTGGAGAATGGAGGCCGCCTCGGCGAAGGAAAATCCCTCCATCGCCGTCAGCAGGAGCGCCACGCGGGAGGAGGAATCCAGCAATTGCAAACGCTGGTCGGCGCGGCTCGATACCGCCGCCTGGGCCGCCGGACGCTGGGCCCACACATGGTGGAACGCCTGGTAGAGTGCGACTCGGGGGGAGACGGAAAGATCCAGCGGTACGCTCGAATTGAGAATACCTTGCAGGGTCGCCTGCACGATGCCGTCGCCGGCTTTCTGAGAGCCAAGTAGTGCGCGGGCATAGCGGCGCAGATAGGGAAGCTGCTTGATGAGCTGTTGCTGTGGCATGCTCTCTCGCCTCGGGACAGGTCCCTCATAACGCGGCCGTGCGGGAAAAGTTCCGCGCGATAGGAACTTTCTAGCGCTCGTGCGCATTATAGACGCGGTTGGTCGGCAATGCAGCCTCCTTGAGCTTCAGTGCCGGCGAACTCGAACGGTTCCGTGAAAATAATAGGGTCAGGCCTGGCGCAGCGGCCGGGTGGGGTGGTCAGAACAGGCCGAACCGCGGAGCGAGGCATGTGGTGGGTGAGAGGCGAGGCGGCTCGGGCGCGTCATCGCGAACGGGCGGCCATCTTCGCTTCTGCGGTCGGTCAGCCGCGTCATTTGCTGGACAGCGTGCGGCGCGGGCTGCTGGTGGTGATCCTGCTGGCGATCACGCCGATCGCCTCCGCGAGCATGTTGCAGGGCGTCCTGCAATTGCGCCGCGCGGGGGAAGAGGCGCAGCATCGGCTGCTCCAGGGCGCCATCGCGGGCGCCGGCAGCCAGCAGAATGTCTTCGCTTCCGCCGAGAATGTGCTTCAGGCGCTGAAGAATGTGCAGGCCGTGCGCGCCGCCGGCGGCGAATGCGCGCCCACCTTGTACGGCGCCACCTTGAGCTTGCCGTTTGCCTCCAACATCGCGCTGATCAGCAAGGACGGGCGCGTCGCGTGCTCCGCCCTGGCGGCGCCCGGGCAGGATATGTCGAAATTCGAATGGTGGCGCGAGGTGCTCGCCTCCAAGGTGTTCGTGATCAGCCATCGGATGCTGAGCCCCATCACCCGACAGCAGATCCTTGCCGCCACGCTTCCCCTTTATGGCGATACTGGCCTGTTCGAGGGCGCGATCTCGATCGCCATCGATGCGGGCTGGCTGGACAATCTGCTGAAGCGCGAAACGCCGCTTAGCGACGGTGTCGCGGCGGTGCTGGACGACGACGGCACCGAATTGGTCTCGAACGCCCCGGACATTTCGCGCCGCCTGTTCGCCGACAATGCCGCCGTGCAGACCTCCGGCTCGCTCGAGGAAGCAACCGACGAAGCCGGCCGCTCCTGGACCTTCGCCACCGCCCCGCTTGACCGTCAGGGGCTAAGGGTCGCGTTCGCCAAGCCCACCGACCAATTGTTCGCCTGGACCACCTTGCATGTGGCGGTGAGCTTCGTGCTGCCGGTGGTGATGGTGTTGTTCACGATCGTCGCCATCTGGCTCGCGACCGACCGCATCGTGCTGCAATGGCTGCTGTATCTGCGCCGGGTGACGGCGGTGTACGCGCAGGGCCATTACGGGTTCCGCCCCTCGCGCATGGGGGACGCACCGAGCGAGTTCCGGGTGCTCGGCAATGCCATCGAGGACATGGCGCTGGCGGTGCGCGAGCGCGACGGCAAGCTGCGCGAGGCGCTGGCGGAAAAGACCGCGCTGGTGCGCGAGATCCATCATCGCATCAAAAATTCGCTCCAGGTGGTGGTGAGCCTGCTCAGCCTCTACGGCTCGGGCATCCCGCAGGGGCCGGACCGGCGGCGGTTCGAGCAATTGCGCACGCGCGTGAACACGCTCGCGGTCGTGCACCGCATCCTGTTCGAGGCCAATGAGGGATCGGAAGTGCGCCTGCGCGAGCTGCTGCGCGAGCTGAGCGCGCTGCTGGAAGGCTCCTCCGATCGCAATGTGATGGTGATCGTCGATGCCGAGGACGTCACCTTGTCCACCGATCTTGCGGTGCCGCTGGCCTTGATGCTTTCGGAAATCGTCATGGCGCTGGC
>NCHM01000213.1 GCA_002257205.1 Rhizobiales bacterium 24-66-13
GACGGCGCGCGGCTAATCGCGGCCTGATGTGATGAGCGACACCGAGAACGGCCCCCCGCCGGCCCCCAAGAAGAAAGGCCTCTGGAGCCGCCTGACCGGCGGCTGGGGCAGCGAGGCCGAGGCGCCCGCGCCGACTGCCCCGGTCGACGATGCGCCGGCTTCTGTCCAGTCCGACACGTCCGAGGGCAGTGAACCCGCAGCCCCCGAGGCGTCGGTTGACGAAGCACGGCCGGTCCCGGACCTCGCGGCGGAAGCGCGGCCGGAGAGCGATGCACCGGCCATGGGCGATGTGCCGGCCGAAGAAGAGCAGGCGAAAGAGGACCGGGCGGAAGAGGCAGCGGTCGCGGACCCGCTTGCAGAGCATTCCCTCGCTGAGGTTCCCGTTGCCGAGGCTCCCGCCCCACAAGAGGATCCTGCCCGCACGCCCCTCGCGCCGACGGCGCCGGTTGAGGAGCAGCCTGTTCCCGCAGACGCGCCCCTCGACGCGGAACAGACCGAAGCCTCCTTTGCCGAAACCTCGCTTGCCGAGACGCGCGCCGACGAACCGGAGCCCGCCAAGACCAGTTTCTGGCGCCGTCTCACCAGCGGGCTGGCGCGTACCGCCTCCAGCCTCACCCAGGGCATCACCGACCTCGTCTCCAAGCGCAAGCTCGATGCCGAGACGCTGGAAGAGCTGGAAGACATCCTGATCCGGGCCGATCTCGGCACCGCCACCGCCGCGCGGATCGTCGAAGCGGTGGGGCGCGGCCGGCACGACAAGATGATCGGCGCCGACGAAGTGAAGGGCCTGATCGCCGCCGAGGTGGAATCCATCCTCGCCCCGGTGGCGAAGCCCCTGGTGATCGAGGACGCGCAAAAACCCTTCATCATCCTCATGGTCGGGGTGAACGGCTCGGGCAAGACCACCACCATCGGCAAGCTCGCCGCCCAGTGGAAGAGCGAGGGCCGCAAGGTGGTGCTGGCGGCGGGCGATACCTTCCGCGCCGCCGCCATCGAGCAATTGAAGGTGTGGGGCGCGCGCACCGGCGCCCGCGTCGTCGCCCGCGCGCCGGGGGCGGATGCGGCGGGCGTCGCCCATGACGCCATCACCGAAGCGCGCGCGGAGGGCGCCGACATCCTGCTCATCGACACCGCCGGACGGTTGCAGAACCGCACCGAGCTGATGGCCGAGCTGGAAAAGGTGGTGCGCGTGGTGAAGAAGCTGGAGCCCGGCGCGCCGCACGCGGTGCTGCTGGTGCTCGACGCGACCGTCGGCCAGAACGCGCTCTCCCAGGTGGAGGTGTTCACCAAGATCGCCGGCGTGACCGGGCTTGTCATGACCAAGCTGGACGGCACCGCGCGCGGCGGCATCCTGGTCGCCATCGCCGCGAAATTCGGCCTGCCGGTGCATCTGATCGGGGTTGGGGAGGGGGCGGAGGATCTCCAGCCCTTCGCCGCCGCCGATTTCGCCCGCGCCATCGCCGGAATCGAGGATTAGAGGGGGGCGGTGCCCGCCAAGAGAGTGGCGCGCCTTAGCGGCAACCGTCGCACTCGCCTTCGCCCTCCATGGTGTCATCGCGAAACTTAATTGGAACGCACCACGCGTTTGTCTGTACGTCCGCCGTTTTTCCTGCAGATGATTTTATTTTTTTAATATAATCATTTTCAATTTTCTTTTTTGCGGAATTGCATTCTTTTTGAGACGTATAGGACCAGCCGGGAAATGTTGCCGGTGTGCCGACTTCAAAATTAATAATGCCTACAATTATGAGAATCCAGTAAGAATTCATCTTTGATTTCCTGTGCGAGATCGACTCCGTGAAGCGAATCCTGCTTCCGCACGCACACAGACCATACTCCGCTGTGTGAACCAACCGCTTTGGAGGACGGGCTGAAGCGCCTAAGGCGCATGTGCCGGGATCGCCATTTCTGATGCAGATTCTTGCACCGCGCATGGCTATGCTTTTCCATAGCGGCCGGATGAGGCCGCTTGGGGGGCGTGCGATGGCGTCGCGGGTGTGGATAATGCTGTTGGCCTGCCTGTGGAGCGGGGTGGCCGTCGCGGCGCAGAAATCGGTGTCCTTCGCCGACGGCGCCTGTTCCGGGCGGGTGTGGTTCGACCCCGCCAAGACCGACGAAAAGAGCCTGCGCGACACCTTGGCCCTCATCTATGACTATACCCTCTCCGCTGCCCCCTCGCCGAGCTTTCCGAACAAGCCGGCGGACATGGGGCGCGTGAACGCGGCTGCCTATGCGGCCAAATGCGCGCGCATCGAGGCCGCCGCCGCCGCGCTGAAGCCGCTGGATCTGCCGGGCGCGCAGGAATTCCACGCCAAGGTGAAGGATGCCGTCGCCGATTTCTGCACCTTCAATATCGCCAAGCTGAAGGCCTTCGCCACCCCCGCCGCGCTGCGCGATTTCACCCCAGCGCCGGCAGCTTGCGCCAGCTATGTGGACGCACTGGAAGGCAAGGGCGATCTTCCCGCCGTCTGGCGCGCCGCCGTCGCCGCAGGCTGCACCAACAACGCCAATCCCCAGGCCTGCGCCGCGCGCGAGCTGCGCCACGCCTCGGTGCCGGATTCCGCCGGCTGGATGCGGCTCTATCTCATCACCCACGCCTGGAACAATTGCGCCGTGCCCGCCCTCAAGGTGAACGACCCCGCCGGCGAGGCGGCGCGCGCCGTGCTGATCCAATCGCTTGCCGAAGCCTTTCCGCGCCAGAAGCTGGAGTGCGAGGGCGCCGACTGAACGGCGCGCGGGGCCGTTTCACAGGCCGGTGTTCGCGCCGCTTGCGGGCAGACAACGGCCCGGCAAGAATGTTAAGCCCGGCAAAATCTTCAAGCGCGGATCGGGGCGGCCGTGTGCCCCGCCGGCCGAACCAGGGTGCTCCATGACCATCATTTCTTCTCCCCTGCCGTCCGTGCCCGCCGAGGCGACCGATTTGCGCGCCGCGATCCGCACCATCGTGGATTATCCCAAGCCCGGCATCCTGTTCCGCGACATCACCACCCTGCTCGGAAATGCCCGGGCCTTCCGCCGCGCGGTGGACGAGCTGGTGCAGCCCTGGGCCGGGGCGAAGATCGACAAGGTGGCAGGCATCGAGGCGCGCGGCTTCATCATCGGCGGGGCGGTGGCGCATCAGCTGTGCGCGGGTTTCGTGCCGATCCGCAAGAAGGGCAAGCTGCCCCACCAGACCGTGCGCATGGCCTATGCCCTGGAATATGGCCAGGACGAGATGGAGATGCATGTGGATGCGGTCTCCGCCGGCGAAAAGGTGGTGCTGGTGGACGATCTGATCGCCACCGGCGGCACCGCCGAGGGCGCGGTGAAGCTGCTGCGCAACATGGGCGTGCAGGTGGAGGCCGCCTGCTTCATCATCGATCTGCCGGACCTCGGGGGCGCCGCCAAGCTGCGCGCCATGGGCGTGCCGGTGCGCACGCTCATGGCCTTCGACGGGCATTGAGCGGCGCCGGTCGCAAGCTTCAGCGGGCGCCCCGCAGGCGGGCGGCGAGGATCATCGCGCCGCCGACCGCCGAAAGGCCGACCAGCAGGCCGTAGCTGCCCATATAGCTGCCCACCCGGTCGTGGATTTGCGAGAAGATCACGGGGCCGAACACCACGCCGGTGAAGGTGAAGAACATGGCCGCCCCGGTGGTGGAGCCCACCGCGCGTGGCGGGCTGTTGCGGGCCACTTCCGAGAGATAGACCCCGTTCCAGCCCACGCCCGAAAGGCCGAGCACCAGCAGCAGCGCCACGATGACCGGCAGCGGCCAGCCGGGTGCGGCCAACATGATCGCCAGCGCGGCGCCGCCCATGAGCAGCGCGAGAAACACCAGCACGCCGAGGCCGTCATGCGCCATGTCGGCCACCTGGCCCCACAGCACGCGGCCCACCGCGCCCGACACCTGCACGGCCGCCAGGATCGCCCCCGCCTGCACCAGGGAGAAGCCGAGATCCTCCACCAGCAGCGCTACCAGGAAGGTGATGACGCATAGCTGCACCGCCGAGAAGCAGAAGGAGGAGAGCGCCAGCCAGCGCAGGCGGGTGTGCGACAGCACCAGCTTGATGGCCGTGAAAGACAGCAGCCGGCTGCTGCCGGCGCGGCTGCGATGCCGGTCCAGTTCCGCGCGGCCGAGCTGGGAGAGCGCGGCGACCAGCACGCACAGGCCGGCGACGCAGATCAGCGCCGCGTGCCAGCCGAGCGTCAGCGCGATCTGCGGCCCGAACAGGCCGGCCGCCATGCCGCCCAGCGGCACGCCCGTCTGTTTCAGGGAGAAAATCAGGTTGCGGCGGTTCGCCGGCGCATGGCGCATCAAAAGTTCGGATGCGGCCGGATTGATGAGGCCGTAGCCGAGCCCGGTCACGAACGCGCCGAGGGCCATGGTGGGGATGGTGGGGATGCTCGCCAGCAGGCACCCGCCGGCATGGAACAGCATCGCGCTCTGCCCGGTGCGGCAGGGGCCGTACCAGGCGACGAGGGTGCCGGCGACCAGCGATGCCGTCATGGCCGCGAAATAGACCAGGGAAATCTGATAGCCCACGCTCGCGGTCGGGACACCGAGGTCGCGCGCGATGGCCGGTGCCAGGGCCGGCACCATCAGCACCGCCATGGTGCCCAGCGCCTGAACCGAGATGGTCTCGGCGAGCAGGGGCAAGAGCCCGATGTGTGGTTCCGGCGCATGCGTCGTGGCCGGCTGCATGCCGGGTTCAGCGTTCACGGCATCCCCCGCCGCGCGCCGGACGCGCCGAGTGAGAGGACATCGCAAGGCGCAAAGGAAGAGAGAGGGTGCCGCACAACGCGCGGGACACAGGGGCAGAACATGACCATCAGCGAATCCAGGACACCTTCGCTCGTGGCGCCGGCGCGCCAAGGAGAAGGATGTTCCCCTGGGGCGTCAAGGCCGCGACGGCAGAGCTGCCGACGCGGCCATGCAGAAGTTGCAGAGCAGCTTGCCTCCTCCCACCGAAGGCCGGGCGCGCCTATGGGTTGTGGTCAGACATAGAAAGGTGCGTCGAGGGCGGTCGAGCTCGCGACCCTGAACACATTCTGCCCGCTCGCCAAGTGTTCGCACACTCTCAGGATCTGGACACTGAGCAGTGTAAAGGCCATGTCCCGCTGTCCGCTGGTGCTCTTCATATTGTGGGTGTGGGTGGCCTTGAGGATGCCGATGAAGGCCGCCAGCTTGTTGTTGTAGTTCATGCCCCAATCATATTTGTGATACCGCTCGATCTGCCTGTCGAGCGCGCGCAATGTGAAGCCGCGAATGCCGCTGAAGAATCCTTGTCGACGGCTTATGGTGTTCCAATCCGCCAAGGTGAAAATGTCGGCTGTCATGCGGTCTCTTAGAAGAGCTTCCGCGTTTTGCCGTGTCACGTAATGTTCGATTTCCTGAAGCATGTTGTTTGCGATGAAAACGCCCGAACACACCATGTCGACATAGGCTTTGCAATCGCTCGGCGTCAGGTAGGCGATTTGCGCGTTCGGAGAATAAATGTCGTAGGTATCGTTCAGTGCTTTTGCGAACGCTTTCGCGCCGCCTTCGTCGATGGCCCGCATGGCGGCGCCGGCGCAATTGCTTTTCTTCGTAATCAATTTGTATTTGAAGTTTTGATCTTTCGTTATTGTCTCGGTCCAATGAGCGATGCGCTCCAGGTCAAGGCCAAGACGCTTTGGGTTATCGTGCCGAAGGGCTGGAATATGATAGCAGTCTTCCGGAAAATTCGACCAGCGCCCGGCATTCGGAATTTCTTTGAGGTCGTAAGATTTACGGGACGGGTCGCTGGACTGTGGTTTTTCCACCGCCTGAAGGCGGTTCAACATAATCATTTTCTGGTTGGATCGAGCCAGGCCGGGATTATTGGCAAGACGGTCGTTGGTCGAACTCGGCGTTTCAGCGATCAGATCGTGGGTGAAATTGTTCATGAAATTCCCGGCGACCATGCCGTTGGAATCTTTGGTTTCCTTGGAAGCGGTCACCCCAGGCCAGAAGCTCAAATAGCGCGTCAGGTCCGGGTTCTCCCATACGGCAGTCGTGTAATTTTCCGCCCGTTGGCGCCGCATCAATATGGCCGCATGACCGGGATGGCTGAGCGGGTTGCGCCCCGTATTCCAGATCAGGACCGTGCATTCCGCATCCGACATCTGCGGAAGGTCCAGGGTCCCGTCGACGGCGCGATATCTAAATCTCGCGTCGGATTCCCAACCTTGGGGGAGTTCTGGCATGGGGCGGCTCCATTCAAACGGGAGCTTGACCATAAGGCGCTGTTTGTCATGAATTTATTACAGCGCGCAATTTGCAATCTGGAGGTGCTGCCAAATATTATTCAGTCAGGGGCTGTTTCCTCTTGGGGGCCGTATCGCACAGGCCAAATGCGGGTGCGAAAGTCGACCGCGTGCAGATTTTCGACCGGGATCGAATGTCGCCGTGTCCGCGCCTGGGCGTACAAGGCGGCGGGCCGATCCCGGTCTGCGGGGCCGGTGAGGCCCGCGGCTCAGGCGAGCACGGGCATGACGAATTCGGCGCCGGTGCGGATGCCCGCCGGCCAGCGCGAGGTGGTGGTCTTCAGGCGGGTATAGAAGCCCACGCCCTCGAGCCCATAGACGTTGCGATCGCCGAAAATCGACCGCTTCCAGCCGCCGAACGAATGATAGGCGATCGGCACCGGGATCGGCACGTTGATGCCCACCATGCCGGCCAGCACGCCATAGTCGAACGCGCGGGCGGCATCGCCGTCGCGGGTGAAGATGGCGGCGCCATTGCCGTATTCGTGGATATAATAGCCGTCCTCATAGCCCTGGAGCTTGAGGCCGCGCCCGTCCACCGTCAGCTTCGCGCCCTCGGAAACGCCGAGATCCACATAGCCGCGCACCTTGGCGAGATGCTCCTTGGTGACGAGGGGCCCCATCTCGCTCGCCGGATCATTGCCGGGACCGACCTTCAGCGCCCGCACGCGCGGTTCCAGCCGCTCCATGAGCGCATCGCCGATGCCGCCCACGGCCACCGCCACCGAGACCGCCATGCAGCGCTCGCCGGCCGAGCCATAGCCGGCGCCCATCAGGGCATCGACGGTCTTGTCGAGGTCGGCGTCGGGCATCACGACAAGATGGTTCTTGGCGCCGCACAGGGCCTGCGCGCGCTTTCCATTGGCGGCGGCGGTCTTATAGACATATTCGCCCACCGCCGTGGAGCCGACGAAGCTCACCGCCGCCACCTTGGGATGGGTCAGAAGCGAGTCCACCGCCTCCTTGTCGCCGTTGACGACGTTGAACACGCCGGCGGGCAGGCCGGATTCGGCGAGGAGGTCGGCGAGGCGCAGGGAGAGGCTCGGGTCCTTCTCGGAGGGCTTCAACACGAAGGTGTTGCCGCAGGCGAGCGCGACCGGGAACATCCACAGCGGCACCATGGCCGGGAAGTTGAACGGCGTGATGCCCGCGCACACACCCACCGGGTGGCGCTGGGAGAAGGTATCGATGCCGCGCCCGACCTGGTCGGAGAATTCGCCCTTCAGCAGATGCGGGATGCCGCAGGCGAATTCCACCACCTCGATGCCGCGCACCAGTTCGCCCTTGGCGTCTTCCACGGTCTTGCCGTGCTCGCGGCTGATCAAAGCGGCGAGATCGTCGATGTTGCGCTCCAGAAGGTCCTTGAAGCGGAACATCACGCGGGCACGGGCCGGCGCCGGCAGCGTCGCCCAGGCGGGCAGGGCGGCAGCGGCGGCCTGCACGGCTTCGTCCACGCGCGCGGCGGAGGCCAGCAGCACAGTGCCGATCTGCTCGCCCGTGGCGGGCTCGAAGGTCGGGGCCGAGCGGCCTTCGCCTGTGATATGGCGCCCCTGGATGTAATGGCCGATGGTCTGCATGATGTCTGCTCCCGCGCGAAAATCCTGCCGCACTTGATCTCTGGCATCTGCGCGGAGCAAGGCCTAAGATTTCGGACTCATTCCGCGTTTTTAGGCGTCTATCGGGAATCCTCCGCGATGAATTGGGATCATGCCCGCGTTTTCCTCGCCGTCGCGCGGGCGGGGCAGATGCTCTCCGCCGCCCGCAAGCTCGGGCTGGATCACGCCACGGTCACGCGGCGGCTCAGCGCGCTGGAGGCGGATCTTGGGGCGAAAGTGTTCGAGCGGCGGCCGAGCGGCTGCACGCTCACAGCCATCGGCGAGCAATTCTTGCCCATGGCCGAGCGGGTGGAAAGCGAGATGCTGCGCGCCCGCTCCCTGCTGGGCAATGCCGATCTCAAGCTGGAAGGCACGGTGCGCATCGGCGCGCCGGACGGGTTCGGCACCTATTTCCTGGCCGCGCGCCTCGCCCGCTTCGCCGGGCTGCATCCCGACCTCGTGGTGCAATTGGTGCCGCTGCCGCGCACCTTCTCGCTCTCCAAGCGCGAGGCGGATATCGCCATCATCCTGGAGCGGCCGCAGGAGGGGCGGTTGTTCGGGCGCAAGCTCACGGATTATTCGCTCGGCGTCTATGCCGCGCGGTCCTATCTCGACCAGACCGGGCCGGTGGAGCATGAGGCGGATCTCGCCGACCGCACGCTCGTCACCTATGTGCAGGATCTCACCTATAGTTCAGGGCTCGATTACATGGGTGCCCTGATCGAGCTGACCGCCCGCCGGTTCGAATGCGCCAGCGTTGTGGGCCAGTTGGAGGCGATCCGCGCCGGTGCGGGGCTCGGCATCCTGCATGATTATGCCGCCGCCGCCTGCCCGGAGCTGGTGCGCATCCTGCCCGCCGTCACCTTCTCGCGCACCTATTGGCTGGTGGTCCACGCCGATTTGCGTGACCTGCGCCGCATCGCCGAGACCGAGCGCTTCATCGTGGACGAGGTGCGCGCCAGCCGGGGGGCGTTCGTGGTGGGGTAGGGGCCTGGCGCGGGACGCGCTCAAGCGGGTCGCGGCGCCGGTCGGGCTGCCGGCAGGGTCATGGCGATGACGCCGGCGACGATGCAGCCCAAGCCGAGCCAGGCGGTCGGAGCCAGCGTTTCACCCAGGAACAGGATGCCGATGGCAACGCCGATCGGCACCCTGAGATAGGCCTGCGCCGTGGTGCCGATCGACCCGAGCGTTTGGACGAGACGGAAATAGATCACGAAGGCGAGGGCGGTCGAAAAGACCGAGAGGGCGAGGAGCGCGAGCACGGAGCGCGTGGCCGGAACGAGGGCCCAGGGATGATCGAGCGCGAGGCTGACCGGAACCAGGATCGCAGCACCACATATGAGCGAGCCGGCCGCTGGCAGCATGGGGTCAAGCCCTTTGAAATTCCTGCCGAAGATCGCGGCGCCGGCATAGCAGACGGTGGCCGCGAGGATGGCCATCTGTGCCCACATCTGATCGCCGAGGCCGCCCAGCGCCTGCATCCCGACCACTAGGCATGTTCCGAGCAGCCCGGCCGCGACTCCGAACAGCTTGCGCCCGGTCACAGCCTCGTGGCGCGTGACGAGCAGGGTCAGCAGAAAGGCGAATATGGGAGATGTCGAGTTGAGGATCGTCGCCAGGCCGGCATCCGTCGTTTGTTCAGCCCAGGCGATCAAGGTGAAGGGAACGACGCTGTTCAGGCAGGCTTGAAACAGGAATTTCGCCCAGGTCCGCCCATCGCCGGGAAATTTCAACCCGCGCCAGCGGACGATGCCCATCAGGATCAGACCGGCGATGACGGTGCGCGCGGCAATCAGGGTGACCGGGGGAATGGTTTCGACGCCGACCTTGATGAAGCTGTAGGACGCGCCCCACAAGGTGGAGAGTATGAGAAGAAGGATAATGTCCTTCGCCTTGTGTGACTGTTCACTCATGCTCTTGCGCTCCGCGCGGCTGGAAATGAGCGCTTTTCTAGCGATTGCGTGGGCTTGGATGCTTCGGCGTGCGCCGAACCATCGGACGCTGACGGGCGGCGGTTTCGCTGCTAGTTTTTCCGCATGCTGAACATGGCGTCCGGAAATACGATTGCGGAGGTCGCAAGCCTGATCGGCGACGCGGCCCGGGCCAACATGCTTTCAGCCTTGATGGGCGGTCAGGCGCTGACGGCGGGCGAACTGGCGCACCACGCCGGGGTCACGGCGCAGACCACCAGCGGTCATCTGGCCAAGCTGTTGGACGCCCGGCTGCTCGCCGTGGAGAAGCAGGGCCGGCACCGCTATTATCGGCTCGCCTCGCTCGAGGTCGCCCAAGCCATCCACGCGCTGATGACCGTTGCGGCGTCCGGGCCAAAGCGTCACCGGCCGGCCGGTCCCCGCGATGCGGCTTTGCGGCTCGCCCGGACCTGTTACGACCATATGGCTGGCCGGCTCGCTGTCGCCATTGCGGACTCGTTGTGCGATCGCGATTACCTCCGGCTTTCGGATGGAGCAGGCCTCGTCACGCAGGAGGGGCGGCGCTTCTTCTGCGATTTCGGCCTCGACACCGGGCCGCCGCTTCATTCCAGGCGTCCCTTATGCCGGACCTGCCTTGATTGGAGCGAGCGCCGCCCGCACCTTGCGGGCCGCCTCGGCGCCGCGCTGCTCGACAAGGCGCTGGATCTCGGCTGGGTGGCACGCATGCCGCAGAGCCGGGCGCTCCGCATCACCCGGGCCGGCGAGATGGGTTTCGCGGCGACGTTCGGGCTTGTCTCGGATTGGCGCGTCCCGGCCCTGCCGCAAGACGCCGTGCCCGGCACCGCCCCATAGAGCGGTTCCCCGTTTCCATGAAACAGGGAAACGTTTTAGGACGCCGCCTTCTCCGCCTCGCCCTCGCCGTTCAGCGCCTTGGTGAAGGTGGAGAAGAATTGGTCCGCCAGCTTGCGCGCCGTGGCCTGGATGAGCCGGCCGCCGAGGGAGGCGAGCTTGCCGCCGATCTGCGCGTCGGCCTTATAGGTGAGCAGGGTTTCTTCCCCATCTTCCGCGAGCGTCACGACCGCATCGCCCTTGGCGAAGCCGGCCACCCCGCCGCTACCCTGGCCGACGATGCGGCAGCTCTCCGGCGCGGTGATGTCCTGCAATTCCACCGTGCCGGCGAAATTGGCGGAGACCGGGCCGACCTTGATCTGCACCTTGGCGGAGAAGGCGTTGGGGCCGGTCTCCGTCAGTTCCTGGCAGCCGGGGATGCAGGCGCGCAGCATCTCGGGATCGAGGATGGCCTTCCACACCGTCTCGCGCGGCGCGGCGATGCGATATTCGCCGACGATTTCCATGACGAAAGTCCTTTCGAGCGCTCACACGGCGCAATAGCGATCCTGAATGTCCTTGTCGGCCAGAAGCGCGGCGGCGCTGCTTTCATGGACGATTTCACCCTGATCGATGATGACCGCCCGGTCGGCCAGCTTCAATGCCCATTCCACGTTCTGCTCCACCAGCACCAGCGTCATGCCCTGGTCGCGCATCTTGCGGAACAGGACGCCCATCTCCTCCACCAGCACCGGCATGATGCCCTCGGAGGGTTCGTCCAAGAGGATCATGGAGGGTTTCGCGATCATGGCGCGGGCGATGGCCAGCATCTGCTGCTCGCCGCCCGACATGGTGGTGCCCTGCTGGTTCAGGCGCTCCTTGAGGCGCGGGAAGCTCTCGGCGATCTCGTCGATGGCCGCGCGCTCGTCGATCTTCTTGCCCGAGGCGACGAGGCCAAGCTGCAGGTTTTCCCGCACGGTCAGCCCCTGCACGATGCGCCGCTCCTCCGGCACATAGGCGAGGCCGAGCTTGAAGCGCTCGTGCGCGGCGCGCGGCAGAAGCTCGGTGCCGTCGAAGCGCACCCGCCCGGTGGCGCGGGGCATCAGGCCCATCACCGCGCGCAAGGTGGAGGTCTTGCCCGCGCCGTTGCGGCCGACCAGGGCGACAATCTCGCCCTTCTCCACCTTCAGGCTCACCTTGTGGAGAATATGGCTCGCGCCGTACCAGGCATCCAGGCCCTCGATCTCAAGCATAGCCATCGTTCTGACCCAGATAGACGCGACGGACTTCCTTGTCCGTCTGGATGGATTGGGGTGTGCCGTCGGCGATCAGCCGGCCGTGATGCAGCACCAGGATGCGATCGCTCAAGCCGAGAATCATCTTCATCTTGTGCTCGACGAGGAGGATGGTGCGCTCGGCGGCAAGCCGCTCGATGAGGGCGACCATCTCCTTGGTTTCCTCCGGCCCCATGCCGGCGGTGGGCTCGTCCAGCAGCAGCAGTTCGGGATCGGCCACCAGGGCGATCGCGATTTCCAGCGCCCGCTGTTCGCCATGGGCGAGCGCCTTGGCCGTGCGGTGGCCCTTGGCGTGAAGCCCGACTGCGGCGAGCGCCGCGTGCGCCTTCTCGTCGAGCTCGCCATAGCGCGTGCGGTTGGAGAACACGTCGTAGCGGGCGACGAAGGCTTGGGCCGCCACGCGCACGTTTTCATGCACCGTCAGTTCGGGGAAAATGTTCGTGATCTGGTAGGAGCGGGCGATGCCGAGATGCACGAATTTGTGCTGGCGCAGCCCGGTCAAATCCTTGCCCTTGAAGCGGATCGCGCCGGTGGAGGGCGGCAGCACGCCGGACAGCACATTGAAGAACGTGCTCTTGCCGGCGCCGTTCGGGCCGATGATGGCGGTCACCTTGCGCGGCGCGAAGCTGGCGCTGATATCCGCCAGCGCGACGAACCCGCCGAAGCTGCGGCCGATATTCTCGACGGAGAGAAGCGGCGTGGTCATCCCTGCGTCCTCCGGGAAATCAGGGTGCCCCAGATGCCCTTGGGCAGGAACAGCACGAAGGCGATGAAGATCAGACCCACGATGAGCTGCCAATGGGAGGTCCAGAGCGAGGCGACATCCTCGATCAGCAGGAACACCAGGGCGCCCACGAACGGGCCGAAGAAGCTGCCGGCGCCGCCGAGCAGCGTCATCATCACCACCAGGCCCGAGGTCTGGTAGTGCAGCGTATCCAGCGGCACGATGGCGAGATGCAGGGCCGAGAGCGCGCCCGCGAGCCCGCAGATGAGGCCCGACAGGATGAAGACGATGAGCTTGGTGCGCTCCACATCATAGCCGCAGGCGCGCGCCCGGGTCTCGTTCTCGCGGATCGCCTCGATCACCGCGCCGAAGGGCGAATTCAGCAGCCGCGAGACGAACCACAGCGCCAGCGCCGCGAAGACCATCAGAACATAGTATTTATTCACCGGGTTCAAGAAATCCACCGTGAAGCCGAACAGATTGATGGTGGAGACGGTGAAGCCGCGCAGGCCGTTCTCGCCGCCGGTCCAGG
>NCHM01000214.1 GCA_002257205.1 Rhizobiales bacterium 24-66-13
GAACTTCGCGCGCGTCCGGGAAGGTGCGGGTCGCGGCGATCATCTGCGAAATGCGGCTCGGGTCGAACCGGCCCGCCTCGGCATGCCGCGCATAGAGCAGCGCCGTGGCGGCGAGCTTGAGCTCGGCACGCGCCAGCGCCAGGGGATCGGCGCCGGGGGAGAGGCGCGGGCGGGCATAGTCGCTTGGTTCCAGCCCATCCTCTCCGGCGGCGGCGAAGCGAGCGAGCACGGCCTTGCCGCGCGCATTGAAGCCGGAGGCGTCCACGAACACCGGCGCGTCCATGCGGGCGGTGTAGAAGCTGAGCAGCGCTTCCTGCTCCTTGGCCGACCCCACCAGCGCATCGGCGCCGGGAACCGCCAGCAGCTTCGCGATCTGCTCGGCGATGGGCGCGAGCGGATCGGCGGGAACAGCGGGAGCGGCAGGCGCAGGCTCGGCCGTGCGGGTGGGCGCGGATGGCGAGGCCGCCTGTTCGGGCACCGCACGGGTGGGAGCGGGCGCGGCCGGCGCCGCCGCCTGGGCCGGCGTGGTATCCACCGGCGGGCTGGGCGGAACGGCGGCAACCGAGGGGGCGACCGGCGCGGGAGACGTTTCGGGCGCGACGGCAGCGGACGAAGAGGAAGAGGAAGAGGAAGCCTCCGGCTCGGCCTGCGGCAGCGCGGCGGCGCGGGGCGGCGGCGTGAGGGCGGCGGGCGGCGCGGTCAGTTCCGCATTTGCGGGCTGCGCCATGCGATCAATGGCCGCCTGCGGATCTTCCTCGCTCGCCTGCGGCACCTGGGTCGCTTGGGCCGGTTGCGGCGTCTGCGCCGCTTGGGGCGTGGCGTCGGCCGGCTGCGGCGCGGACGAGGATGCGCTGGAAGAGAATGTGCTCGAAGAGGCGCCAGACGAGGATACGTCGGACGCGGCTGCGGCGGGCGAGGATACGGCAGCCGAAGCCGCACCAGGGGAAGCGGCGGCTTGAGACGATGCGGCTTGCGAGGGAGCGGGGCGAATGGCCTCCAGCACCCGCTCCACGCCGTCGGACGCGGCCGGCGCTGCTATGGCGCTCGCCTGGGAGGGCTGCTGAGGCGCAGTTTCCGCAGCATGCGGCGCCGCGGCCTGGCGTGGTTCGGGGCTGGCATCGCCGGGTGTCGGCGCCTGTCCGTGAAGGTGACTGGGGCCGGCATCTCCCGCCGGCGGCACGGGCGGCGCCGCGGCCGGCCCGGTGGCCGTGCCCATGCCGGCATCGCCCATCACCGGGCTTTCCGCGATGCCGGCGGGCGCACCCGCGATCAGCGCGCAGGCCAGAATGGCGGCGGTGGCAAATGCCTTCTTGTCCTGACGGGCCATAGGCCTCTCCAAATTCCTTGCCGACGCCAACCTTCCTTGCACCGGAAGCTTGCCTGAGTGCCGCCGCGCATCAACTCACAAGCGTTGGCGTGACGGCTTTTTCCACGTTTGCTATTCGGCGGCAACCGCCAGGGGACGGTATGGTTCCGCCACAGCCAGGCCGAGCGCATTGAGGCGGCGATAGAGGGTCGAGCGGCCGATTCCGAGCCGCCGCGCGACCTCGCTCATCCGCCCGCCATAAAGGGCGACGGCGGCGCGGATCGCCTCTTCCTCGATCTGGACCAGGGCGCGCACATGGCCCTGCGGGTCGATCAGCGACATCTGGGGAGCGGGCTCTTCCGCAGCGTCCTCAAGGTCTGGCGCGGGGGCGAGGGTCACGACATTGTGTCGCTCCGCGCGGGCCTGAGCTTCCGCACGCGCCTGGCTTTCCGCACGCACCAGGCCGGCGAGCGCCATGGCATTGGTGATCGCCACCTTCAGGCGCAGCGCACCCACCGGCTTCACCACGAAATCGCGGGCCCCGAGGCGGATCGCCGAAGCCACCGCATCGAGGCCGGACGGGGTGACACAGGCCACCACCGGCACCGGGCACCCGCGCGCCCGCAGCACGCCGAGCACGCCCAACCCGTCGAGGCCCGGCAGCACCAGGTCCAGCAGCACGCAGTCGAACGCTTCCACGGCAAGGCGCGCCAAGGCGGCATCACCATCGCCAACGCTCGTGCAGTGGTAACCGAGATGGGCAAGGCTCGATTCGAGCCGGCGGCGTTCGAGAGGATCGTCTTCCACCAAGAGGATGCGAGCGGTCATGGCAATCCGATACGGCTGATTCGCCAAGCTTCGGCCAAGATGGTTAAGACAGATGTAACCATCGCCCGCATGCGATGCCGACCGGGATCAATCCGCCCACGCCGCCGTTGAGGGGGCAGGTCCCGCGCGCTATGACGGGCGGAGCAAAAGAGCGTTCGGCCCTTTTCCCCTTTTCTGGAGGTCTCATGCCCGGTTCCGTGACATTCGCATCCGAAGCCACCGCGGCCGCTGCCGGCGCCGAGGCTCTTCCCGAATGGAACCTCTCCGACCTCTATTCCGCCATGGACGCGCCCGAGCTGAAGGCCGACCTGGAAAAGGCCGATGTCGAATGCAAGGCGTTCGAGGACGCCTATAAGGGCAAGCTCGCCGATCTGCTCGCCCTGCCGGACGGCGGCGAAAAACTCGCCGAGGCGGTGAAACGCTATGAGGCGATCGACGACCTGCTGGGCCGCATCGCCTCCTACGGCAGCCTCATCTATGCCGGCGACACCTCCGACCCGGCGCGCGCGAAATTCTATGGCGACATCCAGGAGCGCCTGACCGACGCCTCCACCCATCTTCTGTTCTTCACGCTGGAGATGAACCGGCTGGACGATGCCGCGCTCGAAGCCGCCATGGCGGTGGCCGCGCTCGGCCATTATCGCCCCTGGATCGAGGATCTGCGCGCCGACAAGCCCTATCAGCTGGAAGATCGCATCGAGCAGCTCTTCCACGAGAAGTCGAACCCCTCGCGCGGCGCCTGGAGCCGGCTGTTCGACGAGACCATGTCGGCGCTGCGCTTCAATGTGAACGGCCAGGAACTGGCCATCGAGCCGACACTGAACCTGATGCAGGACCCGCAGGAGAGCGTGCGCAAGGCGGCCGGCCTCGCGCTCGCCGACACGTTCGGCAAGAACGTGCGCCTGTTCACCCTCATCACCAACACTTTGGCCAAGGACAAGGAAATCTCCGACCGCTGGCGCGGCTTCACCGATGTCGCCGCCTCGCGCCATCTGGCGAACCGGGTGGAGAATGAGGTGGTGGACGCCATGGTGGCGGCCATCGGGGCCAGCTACCCGCGCCTCTCCCACCGCTATTATGCCTTGAAGGCCAAATGGTTCGGCAAGGACGCGCTGGAATTCTGGGATCGCAACGCGCCGCTGCCCAAGGTCGCCACCCGCGACATCGGCTGGGGCGAGGCGCGCGAAACCGTGCTCGGCGCCTACCGCACCTTCTCGCCCCGGATGGCGGATATCGCCGGCACCTTCTTCGACAAGAACTGGATCGACGCACCGGTGCGCCCCGGCAAGTCGCCCGGCGCCTTCGCCCACCCGACCGTGCCCTCGGCCCACCCTTACGTGCTGCTGAACTACCAGGGCAAGCCGCGCGACGTGATGACGCTCGCCCATGAGCTGGGCCACGGCGTGCACCAGGTTCTGGCGGGCCGGCAGGGCGCGCTGATGGCGCCGACCCCGCTGACGCTGGCGGAGACCGCCTCCGTGTTCGGCGAGATGCTCACCTTCCGCCGCCTGCTCGCAAAGGCCGAGACGCCGCAGGCCCGCAAGGTGATGCTGGCGCAGAAGGTGGAGGACATGATCAACACGGTGGTGCGCCAGACCGCCTTCTACACCTTCGAGCGGCACGTCCACACCGAGCGCCGCCAGGGCGAGCTGACCGCCGAGCGCATCGGCGAGATCTGGATGCAGGTGCAGACCGAGAGCCTCGGCCCGGCGATCCATCTCAGCGCCGGATACGAGACCTTCTGGACCTATATCCCGCACTTCATCCACTCGCCCTTCTACGTCTATGCCTATGCCTTCGGCGATTGCCTCGTGAACTCGCTCTATGCGGTTTATGAGAACGCCGCGGACGGGTTCGCCGAGCGCTATCTCGCCATGCTCTCCGCCGGCGGCACCAAGCACCATGCCGAGCTTCTGGCCCCGTTCGGCCTCGACGCCCGCGACCCGGCGTTCTGGCAGACCGGCCTTTCGCTGATCGAAAGCATGATCACCGAGCTGGAGCAGATGGAAGCCGCCTGAGGCGCCTTGCCTGCCGGTGGTGTGCCACGCATGGCCCCACCGGTGCACCACGGCCTACGCCGGGTCATATTCGTAATTCCATACGCGGGGGCGTGGATCGAAACATGAGCCACGTGGCGTTGGCACCATAGGCAGCCTGCCGCCCCCCTCACGCGGGTGGAATCGCGCGTTCGCTCAAGCTTCGAACTCAAAGTCGAAGGAGCGCCCCGGCTCCAGGGTCCGGGTGTCGTAGAGCGTCGCGCGCGTGCTGAGCGCGGTGAGGGTGTCGGCATTCGGCACGCCCGGATAGGAGCCGTTGAAGGTCGACACGACGGCGATCCGGGCGCGGTCGTCGGGCGCCACCTCGGGCAAGACCTTTTCGTAGACCTCGGGCGGCGTTCCGTTCACGCTGCCATGGTGCGACACCTTCAGGAAGTGCGCGGGCCGAAGCAGCCCCTTGCGGTCCATGATGGCCCAGCTCTTCTCCTCCGCGTCACCCGGCAGCAGCAATATCCAGCCCTCCCACTCAAGCTCGATCACGACGCTGGAATTATTTGCCGCCTTGTCGATCTGAAGCAGGTTCGAACTCATTCCGCTCGATCGGAACTTGATGAGGTCGGCGAAATCCTTCTGCGATACGCCGACGGGCGGCGTCAGCGTGGCCGCCGCCATGGCCGCGCCCGCTTCGTCCGGATCCATCAGCGCGAGCGTGTGCGGGCTGAGGCGGCCGTAATAGACCGAGGTGTCCTCCTCCGGCGCGAGCAGCCGAACCTTGGTGCGGCGGAATGGGCTGCGCCCCTCGATCTCGGCTTCGCGGTGGACATAGAGCGGCGGCTGCGGCCCGATCGAGGCGATATGATCGACACAATCGCGGCTTGTGCGCGGATCGTTGAGCGCGAGCAGCGCAGCGATCGCGGGCGGTGGCGGGGCGGCGGGCCACGCCGCGAAGAAGCCGGAGATGTCGTCGTAAATCGTCAGCGCGGCGCGCTTTTGCTTCCTGGCCTTTTCAAACCTGTCGTAATAGTCCGCCTCCGAGGAGGCGGTCATCCAAACTTCCTTGGCCTTCAGATCAAGATTAAGTTTCGATGCGCCATACATCAGGCCCTGAATATGATCCATGTGCTCATGGGTCATGATGTAAAGGTCGAGAGGCGCCCCGTCGAGCACCGTAAGGATGTCCCTGAGAACAGGTTCGAAAACATCGTCGAGACCGCCCTCGCGCGCGAGCGCATTGCCGATGTCGATCAGGACATGGATGGTCTTCGCATCGCCGCGCTCGTCTTCTTCCGGAATGGTGAGCAGAATGCAATCGCCGAAGCGAACATTGTAGACCCGTACCCTGAGCTTAGACATGGGCGTCTCCACACACATGGAGCAATTGCCCGGTGCCACGTAGGCGCAAGGCACCGTCCGCGATTTCCGCCGCGGCAGCGTCGAGCAGTCCTTCTTCCGCAAGATGCGCAATATAGGCGCCGCGCATTGCCGCATTGCCGGTGGGATCATTTGCCTGCGAGGGGTGAAGGCTGCTGGTCGACAAAAGCGCGCGCGGGGTCCGGGCCGTCCAGTCGATCGCGAGCATCGTGCCGTAAGCCACGTTGATCTTATCGGAGAGGCCGAACCTCTGGATGCGCTGCGTCTTGCGCCATGCCACTTTCAGGATCAGCTCGCGCGCGACGGCCTTTCCAATCTCGTGCCGCCAGGTCGTCTTGGCGACGTCGAGCCGGCGCCGAACTTCAAAGTCGAGCCCCGGCGGGATCATCAGCGCGTCGCGGTTCGCTTCGACGAAGCGCCGGGCGACCGCGTCATCAGCGATCATCTCATCGAAATCGAGATCGTCGGGAATGACCAGGGCGGTCGCAACCGGGTCAAGATCCTCAGGCGCCGCGACGATCCCACGCTTGACGAATTCGTCCTTGAGAAAGTCCCGTTCCCAGCTTGGGTCCGGATTTGATGCGATGTCCGCCGCAAGGATCGCGCGCCCGTAATCGGCAAAGGAGATTTCGCCGGGCGGCAGATAATCGAGCGCGCGGAACGCCATCCGCTTGAACTTTTCCCCCGCCTTGAACAGGGCTTTTCCGGAAGCGGAGAACAAGGCGGCCGCGCGATCCTCAGGGGGCGGGACCATGGCATCCACCAGCGCATTCTTTTCCCGCGTATGGGCCTCGACGAGCAGGGCGTAGAGCGCACCCGAGAGCACCGTGCTGAGCTCGTGGGGCCGGTTCCGGTTGATGGGGGGAAACGCCTCCGGCTTAAGCGAGGCGGCGTTGTGAAGGTCCCTCAGCGGCCTGTCTGAGCCGTTAATGGCGCTCCCGAACACGACCGCTACGCTGTTGAAGGCGCCCGGCTTGCTGAGGTCGCCCTTCGAGAGGTCAAGTGCCTGCTTGCGAAGCGCGTCGGTGCGGATGGCGAACATGACGGCGCCCAGATCCGCGATCGCCTCATGCAGTGCGAGCGATTGCGGCGAGGAGGCCTCGAACAGGTCCGGCGCTATGCCGTCGAGGATCGCGTGCGTGGCCTCGTGCGCAATGATGTCCGGTGACAGGCAGGTGAAGATTTCCTTGATCGTCTGGCCGTCCGGGCCGAGCGCATCGAAGAAGAAGAATTGCAGG
>NCHM01000215.1 GCA_002257205.1 Rhizobiales bacterium 24-66-13
GGCTGGAACACCTTTTCGATCACCGCGTCCGGCACGCCGCCGGCATTGTCCTTCACGCGGATGCAGACCATCTGCTTTGCGCCCTCTGGCCGGTATTCGGAGACCGACAGCTCGATGGTATCGAGCCCCTGGTCTGCGCCGGCCCGCGCGCGCTTCTCGTTGATCGCGTCGGCGGCGTTCTGAAGCAGGTTGATGAGCACCTGTTCCAACTGGTCCTGGCGGCACATCACCCATGGATGCTTGCCGTGGCCCTGCACTTTGACGTTGATATTCTGCAGCCGCAGCTGCGCGCCGACCACCTGGAGCGCGCCCTCGATGGATTCGGTTGGCTCGCAGGGGGCGAACACCTCGTCGCTGGTGCGGCCGAAGATGCGCATGTGGTCGATGATCCGGCTCATGCGGATGGTTTGCTGGAGGATGCGGTTGAGCTTGGATTCCAGATGCTCGTGCGAAAGGCCGCGCCGCAGCCCGGTGAGGCCGTTCGCCGCCGCAAGCCGGATCACCCCGAGCGGCTGGTTGATTTCGTGGGCAAGCCCGGTCGCGACCTCGCCGAGCGAGGCGAGCTTGGACATCTGATAGAGCTTGTTGGCCTCGATGCGCTGCGAGGTCTGGTCGAGCGCGAAAACCACCACCTCCTGCGGTGCGCCGGGGTTTGCGCCGGGCCGGATCGGCTCCAGCGGCGCGATCACCACCTGGACCTCGTACTCCTGACCCTCGCGGGTGAAATGCTCGAGGCTGAGAAGCGGCCGGCGCAGCATGGAGAGGGTGGCGCGGAAGGTGTCGGTGGAGACGAAATCCTCCATCAACTCGGCGATCACCGTGCCCTCGTCCTCACCCACCTGTGCCACGCCATCGACCGTGACATGGATCACGCACACCCCCGGCACCCGGCCGATGGCATGGAGGAACATCACCTCGCGCTGGCGCGCGCTGGCCTCGATGGCGCCGGTGCGCATTGTGTCCTGTAGCTGAATATAGCGCGCCGCGATCACCGCCACCGCCGCCAGCATCAGGAACAGGCCGATGAAGGTGACCCAGATCACCTGGCGAAAATCATTCGTCTGCGCCCACACGAACGTCTTGTCGAAGGCGACCACCACGACGACGGGGTAGCGCGGAGAGCGCGCGAAATACCCGATGCGGTCGATGCCGTCGATGACGCTGCTGGTTTCGTAAACGCCTTCGTTCATGGTCAGCATGCGCTTGAAGGTCGGGCTGCCGGAAACATCTCCGCCGAAGCTGGTGGTGGCACTGGCGCGCGCGCGCACGATGCCGTCGAACCCAATCAGCGCGATCAGGGCATTGGGCTCCGTGCGCACGCGGCTGTAGAGGTTGAGGAATTCCTGAATGTTGAAGGACGCCACCACCACGCCCGCAAAGCTGCCGTCTTCCGCATGCAGGGCGCGGGTGAACTGGATCGTCCATTGTCTGGACACCCGGCCGAGCACCGGCTTCGAGATGAACATGCTTTCGCCCGCGCTGCCGTCCATGTGCACGCGTATGTGTTCGCGATCGGACAGGTCCATCTGCGGCGCGGTATAGTCCGGCTCGTCGGCGCTGGTTGCGACCAGCCTGCCGTTGCGGTCGATCACGCTCAACAGCACGATCGACTTCGGCAGGTTGTACGCGCGCACCGCGTGATAGACTTGCTGGCGGTTCCATTTCGCGGAGAATTCCCGGTCGAAGTTCAGCAAGGCCGAGTCGATGGGCGCGACCGTCTGCTCGAAGCTGTTGAGCACCAGATAGGCGTTGCGCTGCGCCAGTTCGCGGAATTCCTTGACCTCTGCGTTGTGATGCAGCGTGAACATGAAGACCGCCCCCACCAAAGTGATGGAGGCCAGCAACATGATCGAGCCCAGGATCAACAGGGCGCGACGTCCGAAATTCAGGGCTGGAAAGAGCGGGAGAATGGGGCGCACGCCCTCAGTCCTTTCCATCGCCGTCGCCGAATGCGAGCACACGGCTGAGCACCCGCTGAAGGTCTTCCATCACGAGCGGCTTGGGAAGGCAGGCCTCCACGCCGGCGTTCACCGCCCGCGAAATGTCCTCGGCGGAGGCATGGCCCGTCATGACGACGAATTTGAACGCGCGCTCGGGATAGCGCAGCTGGATTTCGTTGAGCAGGCGGATGCCGTCCAAATCCGGCATGCGGATGTCGGTCAGCACCACGTTGATCTGCGGATGCGTGTGGACGAGCTCCAGCGCCTGCGCCGCGCTGCGGGCAGAATGAGCGTTCAGATCGTCGAACCCCAAGGCCTCGATCAGTTCGTCGAGATACTCGGGCTCATCATCCACGATCAGCAGATGGGACATGTTCTCACCGTGCCTCAGCCGCCCTCCAGGTCTTCCGCCTGAGCGAACTGCACCCGTGGTTCCTCGCAGCCGGAAACGGCAAGCCGAACCACATTCAGCCAGCACCCGGAGCGAGGAGAGGTCAAGGCGAGATGCTTCCGCTTTGGAAGCATTGCCGCCGGCTTCCGCACCGGCGGCAACCGGTTCAGCTGGGCCGGCTGGCGGCGAACACCGGGCAGCGGGCGGAAAAGCGCTCCAGCCAGGCGACCAGGCGGGGATGGCCCTCGCGCCAGGTGCCGGGGAGGCGGAAGTCCAGATATTCGAGCGCGCACGCAAGCGTGATGTCGCCGACATTGGGCTCGCCCTCGCTCGGCAGGTCGGTTTCCAGCGCGCCGAGCGCGCGGGCGACCTTGCCGGCCTGGATCGCGATCCAGCTTTCCACGCGCATGTCAGCACTGCGGTAGCGGCCTTCATAGACCTGGAGCAGGGCGGCATCCATGATGCCGTCGGCGAGCGCCTCCAGCCGCAGGGCGGTAAAGCGCGCCTCGGCCTCCTCGGGAACGATGCGCCCGCCGCCGGCGACATGGTCGAGATAGGCGAGAATCACTGGGGAATCGAACAGCGCCGGGCCGTCCTCGCGCAGCAGCACCGGGATTTTGCCGAGCGGGTTCTGTTGGCGGACCGTGTCGTCCGCATTCATGGTGTCGGCGGTTTCCAGCTCCAGCGGGAGGCCGAGATGGGCGGCGGCGACGCGCGCCTTGCGGGCGAAGGGGGAGGAGGGCGAGTAACGCAGGCGCATGAGGCTGGCTCTTCTGGCGTGAGGATCCCACAGCAGAGCTAAACCCCTTTGCCATATGCGAGAAGGGGCCTTGCGGTTTTTTTCGCAACGGCCGGCGCGGTGCGCGCCCGTCAGCGCTCGGGGACGATCCAGGAGATGCGCGCGCGCCCCTTGCCGTCATGGGCGAGCAGCGGGGCGAGCGCGGTGAGGATGGTGCGCATCTCGTCCGCCAAGGTGAAGGGCGGATTGACGATGATGAGCCCGCTGCCGGACAGTGCGGTGGTGGTGCGGACCTCGGCGAAATCCAGTTCCACCCGCAGGGTCTTGGGCAGGCCCACCTGGGCCACCTCGCGGCGGAACGCATCCACCGCCCGCAGGTCCTTGATGGGATACCAGAGCATCAGGATGCCGGTGGCGAAACGCTCGTGGAAGGTGGTGAGGGCGCCGACGAGCCGCTGGAACTCGCCGCCTTCCTCGAACGGCGGATCCACCAGCACCAGCCCGCGCCGCTCGCGCGGCGGCAGGTGGGCGGCAATGGCGTTCCAGCCGTCCTGCGACAGCACTTTCACGCGCGGATCGTCGCCGACATTCTTCTCCAGCTTCGCGCGTTCCTCGAAATGCAATTCGGAGAACAGGAAGCGGTCCTGCGGCCGGGCGAGCGCCAGCGCCAAGGCCGGGGAACCGGGATAGCGGCGCGCGCCGGCATAGGTGCGCAGATGGCGCACCGCGTCGAGATAGGGCGCGAGCAATTCCGCCGCCGGGGCGGGAAGGTCCGCCTCGAGCACCCGCTCGATGCCCGCTTCCGCCTCGCCCGTGCGCTGGGCCGAGACGCCGCCGAGATCATAGAGCCCGGCACCCGCATGGGTATCGAGCACGCGATAGGGCGTGTCTTTCTTGTTGAGATGAGCGAGCACGCGGGCAAGCGCGGCGTGCTTCATCACGTCGGCGGCGTTTCCCGCGTGGAAGGCGTGGCGATAATTCATTGTCGGCACTTCATGGGGCGGCACGTCATGGGCGAGGTCGGCTTTCGCTGCGCCCTATCGCGCGGACGGCGCCTGCACCGGAGGAACCTCCAGGGTGCGCCCGGCCCGGCATCCGCGCCGGTCCGCTTCGGGACAGGGCCGAAATGTGAGGTCCTTGCTGAAGCAAACCCGCACCTCGCGCAAGCGCTTCGCGCCGCAATCGACGGCGATCATCGCGGTGGTCAGGCCGGGATTGGCGGCGATGAAGGCGGCCTCCACCTCGGCGGGGGGCACGGTCGCGGCCTCGGCGGGGGCGATGAACGCCGGCGGGATGGTGATTTTCTCCCGCGCCGCCCGCAGCTTGGCGAAGAAGGCCTCGGGGGCGAGGCCGGCGCAGGTGCCGTGCCGGCGCCATTCGTGGATCACGAGGCCGCGGCTCGGCATCAGGTCCTGGATGCCGTTGAGCGTCTCGGCGGGAATATAAGGCGCGGGTGTCTGGCAGGATTGGGGATAGCCGCGCTCGTTCTGCGGCCACAGGCCATGGACGATGAAGCCGAACGGGCGGCCGGCGCGGCATTGGGCGCCCTCCGCACGGGCCTGTTCCGCGCAATAGGTCGGCGACCAGGACAAAGCGAGGATATAAAAATCAAAAGCGCCGGGCGTGCCCGGCGTCTCGGCCCGCGCCGCACCTGCCGCCGCGAGCAGCAGCAGCAGCGCGACGGCGCAGAAGCGTCGAATCACGGACGGGCCATCTTGCAGCCGGGGGCATAGGCCATGTTGCGATCCAGCCCGTTCACGCACCATTCCACGCCCCAGGTATAGCCCTGGAAGCTCGAGTCCTCGATGATGGAATAGTCGATCTGGTGGATCTTGTTGTCCGAGAGCACCACCTTGGCGGTGCAATAGCGGCGCGGCTGGAACGCCTCGCCCCAGGGACGGAAGGCGATTTCGCGCACGTTGGAATAGGACAGGATGTTCAGCGGCGCGTTCCAATACATGCGCTCGGTCTCGGCGAAGCGCATGGAGATGGTGCCGAGCGCCAGCGGTTCGGTGCAGGCGGGAAGGTTGCCGCTATAGCTGTCGTTGGGCAGCCAGAAATTATCGAGAATGCTCGCGGCCTTGGCCGGCACACCAACCGCAAGACCGGCCAACAGGGCCGCGATCCCGGCAAAAGCCCGCCCGCTGCGCATCGTGCGACCCATTCCCACTCTCCCGTACTTCAATCCGATATTTGGCGGGACGATGGAACCGGCGATTGTCCCGGTCAAGCGCAGCAGAGACACACCCGGCGAAAAAGCGTTTGGCCCGCCATCCTTGTGCTGCGAAATTCCGGCATCATGCCGCCTTGGCCGAACCCTGCGCCCGTCCGGGCGCCGTCACGCTCCCGCAGCGTCAACGAGATGGATGCCCGCATGTCGCACGCCCGCTTCGCCCCCGAGATCATCGGTGCATCGCAAGCGGTGGGAGGGACCGCCGGGCGCCTGGAGCGCTTCGAGACCGGGCGCGAAGCCGCGCTGCGCCTGCGGCCGGACCAGCCGGTCTATTGCTTTCGCCCCGAGGTGCTGCGGGCGGATGCGCGCGCCTTCCTCTCCGCCTTTCCCGGCAAGACCGCCTATGCGGTGAAGACCAATGGCGAACCCATGGTGCTGGAGACCCTGGCCGGCCTCGGCATCGGCGCGTTCGACGTGGCGAGCCCGGCGGAGTTTCACGCCGCCCGCGCCGCCGCGCCGAGGGCCGAATTGCTCTATATGCACCCGGTGAAGGCGCAGTCGGACATCCGCCTTGCCCTGGAGCGCTACGGCATTTGCGTGCTGGCGCTGGACCATGAGGACGAGGTCGCCAAGATCCTGCGCATGGTGCGCGCGCTTGATCTCGACCCGACGCAGATCACCTTGTTCGTCCGCATCGCCAGCAAGGGGGAGGCGGCCTACGAGCTCTCCAAGAAGTTCGGCGCGGCGCCCATGCACGCGGCCGAACTGCTCCAGCGCATCCACCATATCGGCTTTCGCTGCGGCATCGCGTTTCACGTGGGCAGCCAGATGGTGGACCCCACGACCTATGAGCGCGCCATCGCCACCGCCGCCGAGGTGCGGGACATCGCCAAGGTGCCGATCGCGGCGCTCGACATCGGCGGTGGGTTTCCTGCCCATTATGCCGAGGACCCGCGCCGCCCCGCGCCGCCCTTTCCCCCGCTGCCCGCGCTGATGGGCATCGTGCTCGACGCGGTGAAGCGCCATGGCTTCGGCGATACACCGCTGGTGGCCGAGCCGGGGCGGGTGATCGTCGCCCGCGCCTTTTCGGTGATCGTGCGGGTGCTGCTGAAAAAGGGGCAGCGGCTCTATATCAACGACGGCATCTGGGCCTCGCTGTCCGACAGCTGGACCGGCAAGATCCTGCTGCCGGCCCGCCATATCCCCGACCCCGCCCGCCGGCGCCGCGCCGGGGCCTCGGACAAAGTGGTGCCGTTTCGCATCTATGGCGCCACCTGCGACAGCGTGGACGTGCTCTCGCGCCCGTTCTACCTGCCCGAGAGCATCGATACCGGCGACTGGATCGAGATCGGCCATATCGGCGCCTATTCGTTATCCCTACGCACCCATTTCAACGGCTTTTATCCCGACACCTTCGTGGAGGTGGCGCGGCCGTTCGAGGCGGATGGAACGGTGGCCGGCTTCGCCGAGCC
>NCHM01000216.1:0-6707 GCA_002257205.1 Rhizobiales bacterium 24-66-13
GCCAGCGGGGTCTCGATGTCGCGCAACCGCTTGGTATGGGTGATGAAGCGCGAGCCTTTCACGGCGAAGACGAAGTCGTCCGGCGTCTCGTCCGCCCAACGGGCGAATACTTCCGGGCGTTGCAGGCCGTAAAAGGTCCCGTTGATCTCAAGCGCGGGAAAGCGCTGGGCCGCAAAGGCAAGTTCGCGCTTCTGTACGAGGCCGTCGGGGTAGAAATTGCCGCGCCAGGGCGCGTAGGTCCATCCCGAGACGCCGATGCGGATGGTGCCATGCCGGCTGGTCATGACGCCTCCCGCAGATGGCCTATCAATGGTGTGCGCAAGTACATCGGCATCGGACCTGAAGTCAGCAGTCGGCATTTTCCAGCCCCAACCCCTGCGCTCGATCTACGGTTCCGCTCGGTCCGGCGGCGACAGCGGCATCGCACGCGCCGAGGCCTGGGCTAACGCAAAGGTCACGATGCAACACCTCACCGCCGGCCTCTTCTGTCACGCTGCGGACCAAGACGAGCGGGAACGCCAATCGTGATGGCGCGTTGTGGACCGTCGGGCTGCGCGACAGCCCGGTCGAATCTTCAATAAAACAAAGGTGATGCCATGGCGCAGGAAAAGACTCTGGACGATCTGTTCCACGATACGCTCAAGGATATATATTACGCCGAGCGCAAGATCCTCAAAGCTCTCCCGAAGATGCAGCGGGCGGCGCAGTCTCCCGACCTTAAGTCGGCGTTCGAGAAGCATCGGCAGGAGACCGAAGGCCAGATCGAACGCCTGCAGCAGGTCTTCGAGCTGATCGGCAAGCGCGCCCAGGGCAAGACCTGCGACGCCATCGAGGGGATCCTCGCCGAAGGCGAAGAAATCATGGATGAGTTCAAGGGCGTGCCGGCACTGGATGCGGGCCTCGTCGCCTCGGCCCAGGCCGTGGAGCATTATGAGATCACCCGCTACGGCACCCTGAAGCGCTGGGCGACCGAGCTCGGCCTGTCCGAAGCCGCGACCCTGCTCGACGCCACGCTGAAGGAGGAATCGAAGACCGATGCCGACCTGACGAAGCTCGCGGACGCCGGCGCCAACGATCGCGCGAAGGCCCGCAAGGCCGCGTGATCCAAGCGCCCCTGCCCCACCGAGCGGGGGCGCCTTCGTCAGCATAGCGAGAAGGGAAAGAAAATGGCAGGACAGCCCAAGCGCGCCAAAGGTGTCGCCGACAGCGTCACGATCCATGACCAGACCTTGCGACGTGGCCAGGGAGGCGAGCTGCACCAGATCGCGGACGGCGACACGCAAACGCTGACGACCGCGCAGGGCGGGCCGGTCGCCGATGACCAGAACACGCTCAAGATCGGCCCGCGCGGCCCCAGCCTGATCGAGGATTTCCATTTCCGGGAGAAAATCTTCCATTTCGACCACGAGCGCATTCCCGAACGCGTCGTGCATGCCCGTGGCTATGGCGCCCACGGCTATTTCGAGACGTACCAGTCGCTCGCCCAATACACCCGCGCCGACCTGTTCCAGCGCCCCGGCGAGAAGACGCCCGCCTTCGTCCGCTTCTCCACCGTTGCCGGCTCCAAGGGATCGTTTGACCTCGCGCGCGACGTGCGCGGTTTTGCGGTGAAGATCTATACGCAGGAAGGCAATTGGGATCTCGTCGGCAATAATATCCCGGTGTTTTTCATCCAGGATGCGATCAAGTTTCCGGACGTAATCCATTCGGTGAAGCCCGAGCCGGACCGCGCCTTCCCGCAAGCCCAGTCCGCCCACGACAATTTCTGGGACTTCATCTCGCTGACGCCGGAATCCATGCACATGATCATGTGGATCATGTCGGACCGTGCGATCCCACGCTCCTTCCGCTTCATGGAAGGCTTCGGCGTCCACACCTTCCGCCTCCTCAATGCCAGGGATGAATCCACTTTCGTCAAATTCATCTGGAAGCCGAAGCTCGGCTTGCAATCGGTGGTGTGGAACGAGGCGGTGAAGATCAATGGCGCGGACCCCGACTTCCACCGCCGCGATCTGTGGGACGCCATCCAGTCCGGCAATTTCCCGGAATGGGAGCTGTGCGTTCAGCTGTTCGACCAGGCATTCGCCGACAGTTTCGATTTCGACGTGCTCGACCCGACCAAGCTCATTCCTGAGGAGGTCATCAAGCCGGTCCCGGTCGGCCGGCTGGTGCTCGACCGCATGCCGGACAATTTCTTTGCGGAGACCGAGCAAGTCGCGTTCATGACGCAGAATGTGCCCCCCGGCATCGACTTCTCCAACGATCCCCTGCTTCAGGGCCGCAACTTCTCCTATCTCGACACCCAGCTGAAGCGCCTCGGCAGTCCGAACTTCACGCATATCCCGGTCAATGCGCCGAAATGCCCGTTCGCGCATTTCCAGCAGGACGGGCACATGACGATGCGCAACCCGGTCGGCCGGGCGAATTACCAGCCGAATTCATGGGGCGCCGGTCCGCGGGAAGATCCCGTGCGCGGGTTCCGCTCGTTCCGCGAGGAGATCGACGCGCCGAAAGTGCGGCTGCGCCCGGAGAGCTTCGCCGACCATTACAGCCAGGCGCGGCAATTCTTCAACAGCCAGACCGCGACCGAGCAGAAGCATATCGCGATGGCGCTGACCTTCGAGCTCAGCAAATGCGAGAATCCGGTCCTGCGTGAGCGAATGGTGGCGCGTCTGCTCAATATAGATGAGGCTCTCGGCGCGACCGTGGCCGACAAGCTCGGGATCGAGGAGCTGCCCGAGCCGGCGGATGCGGCCATCACCCCACGCGACGACCTGCCGGCCTCGCCCGCCCTCAGCATCGTCCAAAATGGCCCGCCGAGCTTTGCCGGTCGCAAGGTGGGCGTGCTCGTCAGCGACAGCTGCGACGGGGCTCTCCTGAAGAGCCTGCGGGCAGCCATTGAGACGGAGGGCGCGACCATGGAGGTGATCGCCCCGAAGGTGGCCGGGGTGGAAGCGGCAGACGGCACCCGCGTCGTGGCCAAGCACATGATCGACGGTGGTCCGTCGGTGCTGTTCGATGCCGTGGCATTGCTCCTGTCGGAGGAAGGGGCGGAGCGGCTCGCCGGCGAGGCGGCGGCACGTGATTTCGTCGCCGATGCCTTCGCCCATTGCAAATTCATCGGCTTCACAGCTGCCGCCGCGCCGCTTTTGTCCAAGGCCGGCGTCGCGGCCGACGCGGACGAGGGCCTGATCCCGCTCGAGAGTGCCGCCTCGGCGTCGCACTTCGTCTCAAGCTGCCGCAAGCTGCGCCTCTGGGCCCGCGAAACCAGCGTCAAGCTCTGACGAGGATGGAAAGTGGTGTTGCAGCCGATCGAGCCGCGCAGGCGAGGCAATTCGGCAACGGGCGGAAGAAGCGGGGCGTCTTGGCGCACGCGCCTTGCCGGCCGTCTTGGTTCGGCCGCGCTCATGGACGTCGCGCGCGCATTTCTTGACACAACGCAAGGCGCAGCCACGGCGAACTGCCGGATGCTACAAAGGCAGGTGAAATTCCGCCCGCGCAAACCCAGCTTTCTGCCGTAGCGGCACGTGGGCTGCGCGAGGAGATGCGAGCATGATCACGGCCTTTCGTCCCCCGTTCGCAAGCCTCGCGATGGTGCCCCTTCCGGTTCTCACGCCGCCGAAGCGCGGCTGTGCGACACGCTGCGTGCCGGTTTGCATCGCCCGGGGCCTCGCCTGATGCCGCATGCAATGAATACCCCTCATGCAATGCAAATCCTGCCGCTTTCGCAAGTCTATCGGCTGATCGAGCCGGGGCCGGTGGTTCTGCTCACGACCAGTCATCAGGGGCATGCGAATGTCATGACCATGTCGTGGCACATGATGGTGGACTTTAATCCACCCCTGATCGCCTGCATCGTCAGCAGCGGCGATTTCAGCTTCACCGCACTGCGCGCCACCAAAGCCTGTGTCATCGCCATTCCGGCGGTGGAACTTGCCTCCAAGGTGGTTGCAGTCGGCAATTGTTCGGGGCGCGACATGGACAAGTTCGCCGCCTGTGGCCTCACGGCCGTGCCCGCAACGCAAGTGCAGGCGCCGCTCGTGGGGGAATGCTTCGCGAACCTTGAGTGCGTCGTGAAAGATACCCGGCTCGTGAACGCCTATAATCTTTTCGTATTGGAGGTGGTGAAAGCTTGGCATGACCCGGCGCAAGTGGCTCCCAAAACCATTCATCATCAGGGCTACGGCATGTTCCAAGTGGATGGCGAAACGATCACCCTTCCCTCCAGAATGCCGTAACAGGCGCCTCGGGCGCCTGCCCGAATATCAGCTTCGCGCGAAAGCACTCCGGGATTTCGCTTTGCTGTCCGCTTCGATGGGGAAGGTCAATTCCACCCACACCCCCCCGTCCTCGCTCTGGTGCTGAACCTGCACCGGATGCTTCGGATGCGTCGGGTTTTCCTTGAAGGCTTTGGCCTCGGCGGCGGGATCCCCGTCGCCCTGCACGATGCGCCCTTCGGTCCGCTCGACGAGGTCGGCATGTAGCGGGGGGTGCGGCATGCGCCATCCCGCACCCGGCACCTTGCTGCCGGCGCCCTGCACCGCTGCCACCGCTTCGACAACGGGAATCGCCGCCGTGAGCCGGCCGCCGACCATTTTACGAAGGCCGAGCTCCTTCAGCGTCGCATTGTCGCTGCCGTGATGGCCCACCTTATAGAACACGACCCGGCGCAGCAGGTCGTCGATGGTCACCACGCTTTCGCCGGACCGCGCCGGGCTTGGATAATCCTGCGAACGCCAGGACAGCCAATTGCCGATCTGCGCATCGCCGGGAAACAGCAGCACCTGCCCGCCCGGCAATTCCATGGCCAAAGCCAGGCTCGTGTTGTTGGTGTCGGAATCCATCTTCAACGCCAAGGCTTCCGCCGCCCCCACCCAGGCGTGATCGATCGTGCGATAGGCCTCCTTGCTCTCTCGATACAACGCCACGAGCTTTGTGCGCGGATCATCCGGGCCGAGCTCCTTCCCATCGCCCCAGCGGTGCGGCCGGGCGAACGGCTGGTCGGGCGCCTCCGCCCGGACCGCCGAGGCGACCTTAAGACGCCGGGCGCTTGCGGCGACGGCGCTCGACAGGGCGACCGCATCGTCGGTATGCGTCAGATACACTTCCTTGGCACCGCCCGCGGACGGCGCATCCTTTTGCAACAAGGCTTCGTCGCGCGGGGGGCCAAGGACATAAGTCGTCAGGCCCACGCCCTCGGCCCCGGCCACCACTTGCCCCGGAGCGAGATAGGAGGTGGACGCGGCCCCTACTTTCAGCTGCATCTGTTCGATCATCCCGCGCGTCGAATTGCTGCGCGGCTGGCCTGCCACCGCCGCCGCGCGCTTCGGTCCGGGCTTTTGCGCGACCTCTTCGGCGAGCCCCATGAAGGCCGCCAGACCCTCGGCGATGGCCAGCCGGTGGCCCCCGGCGGCGGCGAGCTCCGGCGCCATGGCCAGGGCGTTCGCCACCGCCGCGCGCCCTATGGCGAAGCGCGCCCGCAGGCGCTGCGCCTGCGGGTCGGCCGGGTCCTCGGTCCACGCCATCCAGAGCCGGTCGATCACCACGCTCTTATCCAGAAACATCTCCTTGGCGTAATGGAAGCCGCACAGATGATCGAAATGTTCATGGGTCAGAATCAGCAGATGAAGATGGTGCTTGGTGGTCTTAATAATGTCCGCCACGATGCGCTTGATCTGGTCCGGCCCCGCCTGCACCGCCTTCAGTCGTGCCTCTCCAACCTTTTGACGCACCTCGGGAGGCAGTTTCTTTAATAGCGCGTCGCCGGCGGGCACGTGCTGTAGAACCCCGCAGTCGATCAGCGCATATTTGGTTTCGCCGGCGATGCAGGTGGTCAGCAGAAAGCAATCGCCCAATATTCCGCGATACATGCGCACTTTGACGAAATCCGCCACCGCATCGTCCATGGCATGGTCCACGGCTAGACCCCCCGATGAAGCATGGCGAACGGCTCTTCGAGGAAGGCGCCGCTGCCATAGGTGGCGCCCAGCGGCCCGCCGCGCTGGTGGGCGGCCAGGAAGGCGCGATGGGCATCGAGCCGCGCCTCGTCATCGATCCGTTTTCTGATGACATAGCGAAGTTTTCCGCTGCGCAGATCGAAGATCATGGTCGCGCCGCCGCGGAAGATGAAATCGCCGGGAAGGTGGGGCTTGCGCCCCCAATCCTGATCTTTCTGAGCAGCGGGATCGAAGAAGGCACGGCGCTCCTGCGTCACCTCGATGATCAACTGGCGGATGTCCTGGCCGTCGGGACCTGCGCGGCGGGTCGTGCGCACCTGCTGGATTTCCGCCGGCGGCAGCTTGCGGGTCAGCCTGCCGCTCTTATCGCAATTGAACAGAATGGTCTTCAACGGCCCCTTTTCCGGCATCAGATCTTCGCGAAAAATGACACCGCAGGCCTTCTGCCAGCATAGATCCTTGCTGTCCTCGCCTTTACCTTCGGTTTCACCGTCGTCGTCGTCATAATCATCCTTGCCTTGATCCTCACTTTGGAAAAACCACTTCTCGACCGCTTCCACATTCTCCGCCGCGCGCTGCGCCGCGCCCACCCGATCGAAGACCGGGTCGAGCTGAAGTCCGGGAATCGCATCGAGCTTCAGGACGTCCTCCGGCCGCTCCCACAACAGGCTGTCCACGGCCAGCGAGAGGCAGTTTTCCGGCACGATGCCGCGGCTGCGGAACGCTTCCACCAAAGCGAGGCGATAGCCG
>NCHM01000216.1:6721-11194 GCA_002257205.1 Rhizobiales bacterium 24-66-13
GGATCGTCCGGCACGAGGTCGGCATCGGCGGTGACGAGGGCGCGGAGAAACTCGCCGAAGCGCACATCCACCGGCGGCAGATAATCCAGCGCGCGGATGCACATGCGCAGCACATGGTCGGCCGCCTTCACCGCCTCGCGCGTCAGCCGGGCCGTCAGGTCCGGGTGCAATTCGCGTCGCGCGCCCTTGTCGATGCTGATATTGGCGATCCGCAACAGGTCCGCCGTACGGCGGCGATAAATGGTGAGAAACGCGTCAAACACCGCCGACACGAGCACCGCGCCGCGCGCGTGCGGCTCGGTGATGCGATCGAGCGCGGTCGGGTCCGGCGTGCCGCCCATGTCCACGTCGATCGCCTCGCGCAGTGCGCCCGGACGGCCGATCGCGGCGCCGAACTGCCGCGCGAGCCCGCTCATCAAGGTGCGCTCGTCGAGATTGCCGCCATGGACGGAAATCGCGTCATGGACCGCTTCGCTGAGGGTGAAATGGGACATCAGCGCGACGATGTCGGCGAATGCCTCATGGAACGCGAGGCTGTCCTCGCTGGTCGGCTCGATATAATGACGGTGCATCCCATCGACGATGGCATGGGTGGTTTCGTGCGCAATCACATCATGGGACAGGGCGGTGAATACCCAGCTTGCCCCGGCATGCAAGGTCGAACTCTTGAAATAACCGAACAGCAGCGCCTTCTGAGTCGGGCTGTAATAGGCATTTGCTTCCCGCAGCGCATGCGGATAAACACGCAGCCGGTCAACACGCTCGAAAATCCCGGTTTCGGGATTGCGGCGCGGCGACCAGAAAACCGTGCGACCCAGCGCCCGCTCGAAGGCCTTGATGGTTTTCATGGCCACGGCGAACACCATCTGCTGGTGAAACCTTGGATCGCCTTCCGACGGCGCGAGCCCGTCCTGCGCCAGAAGAAACGAGTTATTCAAATCGACCGGCTCATAGAATTGCTCGCTGACCGGATCAAAATCGACCACTTCAAGATAGGTATTGACCGGGCCGGGCTCCAGATATTCGCCGAGCTCATCCTCCGCTTCCCACGGCAGGGAAATGATCGCGACATTGACTCGCGCCGTCTCCACGCGGGTCGAGGCTTGCGGATCGAAGGCGTAGACGCGCAGCCGCCGCAAAGCTGGAATCGGATAGGTGGCGCGTGTCATAGGCCCATCTCGGCGACCCGTCCTGCTTGATGTTCCGAGCGTGTTACTCGTTCAAAACATACACGCATTTGGTGCGCTGCCGAGTCTATTTTACGGAACGGAAGGTCCGCGCCGCGACGTGCGAAGATCCGCGGAAGATCTACCTGCGCCCGCGGGTTAGGCGAGCGGATATTGCGGCATGGGCAGGGCGGCCGGCGCGGGGGCACCGGTCGTAACGAAGGAGCGCAAGGCCACGTCCATCATCAGCCAACCCCAATTGATCAGGCGCCCCTGCTCCTGCTCTGAGAATGGGTTGAGGCGCGTGCGCAGGCGCGCCAGGGTCGCGGTCAGGACCGGGTCGGCCCGCAAAATCTGCGCCGCCGGATAGGCGGCGGGCGTGCCGTCGATGCCGCAAAACGCCACCGCGCGATGCTCGGCCTCGCAGCGGGCGAACAGCAGGCGCTTGCGCAGGCCGCGGGCCTGGTCCGTGGCGATATCGAGCGCGCGCATGAGTTGCGCCGCCCAGAGCGTGTTCGCCGCTGCCTCCAGCCCGAACGGCGCCCCGGCATCGCTCACGATGACCGGGTTGAACTCGTCGATCGTCTCCAGGCCGAGATTATCGTAGGCGCCGCCGTCGGTGAGATTCAGCGTCTTGCCATAGGCCAGATCACCATGATGGACCGCCCCGGGAAGCGCCTCCCACGCCTGCGGATCGACGATGATCTCGACCGGCGAGAGGACGGGCGGAAACGCGCTCGAAGCGGCCACCGCCACCGCCAGCCGGATGGTGGGATTGGCGATCTGGCCGATGGTATAGTCGGCAAGCCGCAGCTTCTGCATGCGCACGAGGCGTCCGGTCTGCAAATTCGTGGCGTTGAACACGAATTGCGGCAGATCCGGCAAGTCTTGCAAGGTGATGCCGCCGAACATCTCGTCATAGCTGTCCGCCAGAACATCGCCGACCGACTTGCCCGGCAGCAGCGCGCCCCATCCGAGCGCCATGGTGTCGATGGAGCGGCGGCAAAAACTGCGCAACGGGGCGATGACTTCATGCTCCAAATTGGTGAATACACCGTCCTTCATCTCCAGGCGCGGCCAGGCCGCCGCCAGCATGCCATTGGCGATGGCGCCACCGGAAACGCTGGATATGCGGGTGATGCGCGAGAGCACGCCGAGTTCGTTGAGGCGCATGAGCGCGCCGCAATGAAACAGAACCGCGCGGAATCCCCCGCCCGACAAAGCCAGCGCGGGCGTCGCCCGATCCAGGCTCTGCCCCGCCGTGCCCGCGCGGTTCGTCATGATGCGTTCCCCGCTTTGAAAATCCCCGCCACGGATCACACCGTGCAGACGAAATCGATGATCGCGCGGCCCCCGAAGCGGCCCGTATAGATGGTCTGCGAAACCGGCACGGGTGGCGCGTCGGCATCTTCCGCCGGCAGCATGTAGCTGAGCGAAACGCGATAGACGCGCGCGCCGGCCTCCACCGTGCGGCCGCCATACATGGGCACGCGCGCGGGGTCGGCGAAGAACAGGCTTCTCAGGCGCTGCCATAGGGATCGCCGGTCGCCGATCACCCCCACCAGGGCCGGCGCGGCGCTCACGGCCAAGGCTGGATCGGCGAGCGTGTCGAAATGCACCGTCACCTCCCCGACCGCCCGCTTGCGGACGATCCGCACCGACACCCAGGCCTTGTCCTCCGGCGGCTTGCGCGCCGCCTCCGGCTCGACCGGCGGGCGCAGGCCCAGCGCCTTGAACACTTCATAGACCGCCGCGCTGCCGCCAGCGAGCACCAGCGCCGACAGGAGCCGGGACACCCCGTCACCTGCGCCCACGCCGCCGGAAAGCACCACGATCTGCTGGAAGATGTCGTAATTGAACGTCACCACCACGGCATAGCCGACCACTGCCATCACCAGGGTCTTGACCGCGCGGCCGTTAAAGAATTCGCGGTAAAGGCGCCAGTTGAAAATGGCGGCGAGGGCGGATTCCATCAAGGTGGCGACGACAAACAGGCCGACCAGCTTGGTGCCCAAGGTCGGAAGTACATCCGGCACGGCGCCCTGCGCGAACGCGGGTTGCGCGCCGGACACGAGCGCGGCGCCCAAGATGGCGCCCAAGATCAGGATGCTTGCGATGCCGTTCGATATAGTTTTGCCCGGCCACCTCATGACGCTCCCCCGCTCAAACCGTGAACCCGCTCATCACGCCGCTCGCCTTCAGTTTCGCCACGCCGGCATCCACGGTGTCGATACGCGAGGCGTAGTCGCGCCGGCCGATGTCCTTCAGCCGCTCCTCCGGGTTTCCCGATGCCAGGGCGGCGCTCATCTCGCGATAGGTGCCGCGCCCCTGGTGCAACATGTCGGCAATCCAAAGCGCGCAGACCCAGTCATTTCCAGTAAAACCTTTTATCTCTTTCTTTGCGAGCGCGATATTTTTCTTGCACTGATCGACGAACACGCCGATCTGGATCTCCTTGGTCGTGGGATCGAGGCGCAGCCAGTTGATCAGGCGCGCCGACGCTGAGAGCTCCGCCGCATCGATCTTTGTCGCGGAGGGATTGAGATAGGCCATGAGATGGACGAGCTGCACATCCGTCTTGCCGTTCGGCCGCACCACCGACACTTCTTCTTCAAGATCCTTGAAGCCGTTGCCGGTATCGAGATGAACACGGGCCTTTCCAGCGTTGTTCTGGCGCAACGACAATTCCGGAAAATGCTTCGCGGCATCGGAAAGCGCCAGCAGTCGGCGCAAATAGAGGATGAAGTTCTTGCCCGGGGTATGAGCCGCGAATTGCGGCGCACCGAAGGTGAACGCGGCCCGGTCATACGTATTCAATGTCGCGAAGCGGGCGCCGCCCTCGGCGGATAGCGTCGGCTCGATGAAATGGGCCCATTGGCCGAAGCCGGGAAAGTCATCCGCCGCAAATGTCCCGAACTGTTTTGTATCGCGGATCGCGGTCTTGCCCTGAAACAGGCCCAGCCGCCACATATCGTCGGTATAATCATCGATCGATGCGAAATTGAACGTGAATCCCGAAGCGGTGGTCGCCTTGAACGTCGTGCCTATCTGGGCAATGCCCACGACGCCGTCAAACGCCGCGGGCGGCACGGGCAGCGGGACAGTGTCCGGCCCGCGCGGAGATTGGGCCTGCCTGAAGGCGCGATCGTCCGACGCTTCGGGTGCGATCGGATAGGAAAGGCCAAGCGCCTTTGCCGTATTGGGGCCGACCACACCGTCGACTTCCAGCCCCTTCATCACCTGAAACGACAGCACGGCCGTGCTCGTCAGCGGGCCGAATTCGCCGTCGATCGGCCCCGGATCCACG
>NCHM01000217.1 GCA_002257205.1 Rhizobiales bacterium 24-66-13
GGGCGGCTGGAACTGGCGCTCGCGGCGATCGTGTTCGCCGCCATCCTGGACGGCGTGGACGGCCGCCTCGCCCGCGCGCTGAAGGGCACCTCGCGCTTCGGTGCGGAGCTGGACAGCCTCGCCGACTTCGTCAATTTCGGCTGCGCGCCGGCACTGATCCTGTATTTGTGGGGCCTCGACACGGTGGGCTCTATCGGCTGGCTGGTGGTGCTGATCTTCGCCATCTGCGCCGCCCTGCGCCTCGCCCGCTTCAACGTGATGCTGGACGATCCCAACCGGCCGGCGTTCGCGGCGGATTTCTTCACCGGCATTCCGGCCCCCGCCGGCGCCATCGTCGCGCTGCTGCCGGTCTATCTCGACCTGCTCGGCCTGCCGCGCGGCGCCGCCACGGCCCCGGTGGCGCTGGTCTATTGCCTCGGCATCGGCCTGCTGATGATCTCCAAGGTGCCCGCCTATTCCGGCAAGACGCTGGGCAAAAGGGTGCGGCGGGACATGGTGCTGCCGCTGTTCGTGGTGGTAGCGATGTTCGTCGGCCTCCTCGCGAGCTATCCCTGGACGGTGCTCGCGGTGTGCAGCTTGCTGTATCTCGGCTTCCTGCCCTTCTCCTTCCTGCGCTACCGCCGGCTGATGGCAGCGCACATGGCGGAAACCAAAGCCGCTCCACCGCCGTCCGAGCTGTAGCCGACCGGCGGAATCCGCCGCGCGGCTTGGCGTCGCGCGGCGAAGAGTGTTGTGTCGTGATAGTCCTATTTATAGGATATTCGCATCTCGACACTCGCGTGCAGATGCATGCAATAGTGCCATATGTGCCTATTTTGCGTGCAAAATGGAATGGTGATATGCGCATAAGGTGGCCGCCATATCATCTTAAGTATCAGAAAAACAATGATATTCAAAAAATGGTATGCAATTGGCATATCCCTTGAATGAAAGAGCGCAGGCACGCTTTTTCAGACGGGGATCCAAGGCATGAATCGTCGCGAGTTTCTCAAAACGGCTTCCGTAACGGCCACCGCCAGCGCAGCGGGCGTGGCGGCGCCGGCTGTGTTTTCCTCGGCCCAGGCGCAGGCGCGCGCGGAAACCCTGCTGATCGTCTCTGAAAGCGGGCCGAACAATCTCGACGTTCAGGGCGTCGGCACCAACGTGCCCGGCTATGAAGTGAGCTGGAACTGCTACGATCGCCTCATCACCCATCCCATGAAGGATGTGAACGGCACGCCTTATTACGACCGCGACAAGATCGAGGGCGAGCTGGCCGAGGACATGACGCTCGGCGACATGTCCGCGACCTTCAAGCTGAAGAAGAACGCGACTTTCCAGGACGGCACGCCGGTGACCGCCAAAGATGTGAAATGGTCCATGGACCGGGCGGTGAGCGTCGGCGGCTTCCCCACCTTCCAGATGAAGGCCGGCTCGCTGGAGAAGCCGGAGCAGTTCGTGGTGGTGGACGACCACACCTTCCGCGTCGATTTCCTGCGTAAGGATCGCCTTACCATTCCCGATCTCGCGGTGGTGGTGCCGTGCATCATGAATTCCGAGCTGGTGAAGAAGAATGCCACGGCGCAGGACCCGTGGGGCCTGGAATATGTCAAGCAGAACACTGTCGGCTCCGGTGCCTACAAGGTCACCAAATGGACCCCCGGCACCGAAGTGGTGTTCGAGCGTAACGACAAATGGGTCGGCGGCCCGATGCCGAAGATCAAGCGGGTGATCTGGCGCATGGTGCCCTCCGCCGGCAATCGTCGCGCGCTGTTGGAGCGCGGCGACGCCGATATCTCCTATGATCTGCCGAACAAGGACTTCGTCGAATTGAAGGACAGCGGCAAGCTGACCATCATCTCCACGCCTTATTCGAACGGCTTGCAATATATCGGCATGAACGTCACCAAGCCGCCGTTCGACAATCTGAAGGTGCGCCAGGCGATCGCCTATGCCATCCCGTATCAGAAGATCATGGATGCGGTTCTGTTCGGCCTCGGCAAGCCCATGTTCGGTGCGGCTCCAGGCGGCGTGAAAGAGGCGGTGTGGCCGCAGCCCGCTCCGTTCACCACCGATCTCGTCAAGGCCAAGCAATTGCTCACCGAGGCCGGCTATCCCAACGGGCTTGAGACCACCATTTCGTTCGATCTCGGCTTTGCCGGGGTGAACGAGCCGCTGTGCGTGCTGTTGCAGGAAAACCTGCAGGAACTCGGCATCAAGACGACGATCAACAAGATCCCCGGCGCCAATTGGCGCACCGAGCTGAACAAGAAAGAGCTTCCGCTCTTCACGAATGTGTTCTCGGGCTGGCTGGACTATCCAGAATACTTCTTCTTCTGGTGCTATCACGGGCAAAATTCCGTGTTCAACACCATGAGCTACAAGTCGGCGGCGATGGACGCCTTTATCGACGGCGCCCGCGCGGCGGCGGCGAAGGGCGACAAAGCGGCCTATGATGCCGATGTGAAGGGGATGATCGACCTCGCCTTCGCCGACGTGCCGCGCGTCCCGCTCTACCAGCCCTATGTGAACATCGCGATGCAGAAGAACGTCACCGGCTACGAATACTGGTTCCACCGCCGGCTCGACTATCGCTCGTTCGTGAAGAGCTGAAGCTTTCGTCGGTCAATCTGCGAAACTCCCCCTCACCCTGGCCCTCTCCCCATTGGGGAGAGGGGATACACGCGGTGCAGAGGGAGGGTCGCGCTCAAAGGCGCACGCCCTCTCCCGCTAGCGGGAGAGGATGGGGGCGCCGCAGGCGGGCATGCATCCCGCGCCAGGTCGAAAGGAAGCCGTGATGTTGAAGCTCATCGCCAGCCGCATCGCCACCGCGATTCCGAGCCTGATCGGCGTGGTGATCGTGACCTTCATGCTGACCCGCGTCTTGCCGGGCGATGCCGCCGCTTATTTCGCCGGCCCCGCCGCGACCCCGCAGGCGATCGCGGAAATCCGCACCAAGCTCGGCCTCGACAAGCCGCTGCCGGTGCAATTCGTGGATTATGTGACGGCGCTGTCTAAGGGGGATCTCGGCTCCTCGCTCTCCACCGGCCAGCCGGTGGCGACCGAAATCGCGAGCCGCCTTCCGGCCTCGGCGGAACTGACCCTTTCGGGCCTCATCCTGGCGCTCGCCATCGCCATTCCGTTCGGCATCATGGCGGCGGTGAAGCAGGGCACGTGGGTGGACCATGCCTGCCGTGTCATCACCACGGCGGGTGTCTCGCTGCCGGTGTTCTTCACCGGCCTGCTGCTGGTCTATGTGTTTTATTTCAAGCTCGGCTGGGCGCCGGCGCCGCTCGGCCGGCTGGATGTGTTCTTCACCGCGCCACCCACGGTCACCGGCTTCTATCTCATCGACAGCCTGATCGCCGGTGATCTTGAAACCTTCCGCTCGGCGGCGGCGCAACTCGCGATCCCGACCGTGACGCTCGCGATCTTCGCGCTGGCGCCGATCGCCCGCATCACCCGCGCCTCCATGCTCTCGGTGCTGTCGTCGGAATTCGTGCGCACGGCGCGGGCGGCGGGGCTGACCCCGTACAAGGTCATCATGGTCTATGCGTTCCGCAACGCCATGCTGCCGGTGATCACCACGCTCGGCATGGTGTTCTCCTTCCTGCTGGGCGCCAATGTGCTGGTGGAGAAAGTGTTCGCCTGGCCCGGCATTGGCTCCTACGCGGTCGAGGCGCTGATCTCCTCGGATTATGCGCCGGTGCAGGGCTTCGTGCTCGCCATGGCCATCCTCTACATCATCCTCAATCTCGTGATCGACCTCGCTTATGGCGTCATCGATCCGCGCGCACGGAGCGAAGCATGACCCTCGCCAACCCGGCCGATCGCGGATCGGCATCATCCTCCAGCGGCCTCGCGGCGACGCTGCGCCACGCGAAATATGTGATCTCCGAGAATCCGGTGACGGGGCTCGCCTTCGGCATGTTCCTGGTGCTGATCGTGGCGGCTGCCATCGGCCCCTATATCGTGCCGTACGATCCGCTGGCGAGCGACACCAAGGCCGCGCTCCAGGCGCCCTCCTGGGCCCATTGGTTCGGCACCGACCAACTCGGCCGCGACATGTTCTCCCGCGTCATCGTCGCCACGCGGCTGGACATGGGCATCGCCATCTTCTCGGTGGCCCTGGTGTTCGCGGCGGGTGGCATCGCCGGCATCGCGGCCGGCTTTTTCGGCGGCTGGACCGACCGCATCGTCGGGCGCATCTCCGATACCATCATGGCCTTTCCGCTGTTCGTGCTGGCCATGGGCATCGTGGCGGCGCTGGGCAACACGGTGACGAACATCGTGATCGCCACCGCCATCATCAATTTCCCGCTCTATGTGCGCGTGGCGCGGGCGGAAGCGGCGATCCGCCGGCAGTCCGGCTTCATCCAGGCGGCGCGGCTCACCGGCAACAGCGAATGGCGGATTTTGCTGACGCAGATCCTGCCCAATATCCTGCCCATCATGATGGTGCAGATGTCGCTGACCATGGGCTACGCCATCCTGAACGCCGCCGGCCTCTCCTTCATCGGCCTCGGCGTGCGCCCGCCCACCCCGGAATGGGGGATCATGGTGGCGGAGGGCTCGGCCTTCATCGTTTCCGGCGAATGGTGGATCGCACTGTTTCCCGGCCTCGCGCTGATGTTCGCGGTGTTCTGCTTCAACCTGCTGGGTGACGGTCTGCGCGACATCGTCGATCCCCAGCGCCGCACCTGAGGGGGCGCGCCATGCACGGTGTGATCGATATGACGCAGGCCACAACCCCCACCCCCGCCGAGGAGGCGCGCGGCCCCCTGCTGGAGGTACATCACCTGACCGTGGAGTTCGCCACCCGCAAGGGCATCGTGACCGCGGTGAAGCAAGTGGACCTGACGGTCCGCAAGGGCGAGACATTGGGCATTGTGGGCGAGAGCGGGTCCGGCAAGTCCGTGACCTCCTACACGCTGATGCGGATTCTCGACCGGGCGGGGCGGATCGCGGAAGGCACCATCACCTTCTCCGGCATCGACGTCGCCAATGCCACCGAGCGCACCATGCGCGACCTGCGCGGGCGGGAGATCTCCATGATCTTCCAGAATCCCCGCGCGGCCCTGAACCCGATCCGCAAGGTCGGCGACCAGATCGGCGACGTGCTGCTGCACCATCTCCAGGCCGAGCCGCGCAATGTGAAGGCGAAGGTGATCGAAATCCTGGAGCAGGTGCGCATCGCGCGGCCGCAGGAGCGCTATCACGCCTATCCATTCGAGCTTTCGGGCGGCATGTGCCAGCGCATCGTGATCGCGCTCGCGCTCGCGTGCCAGCCGCAATTGCTGATCGCCGACGAGCCAACGACCGGCCTCGACGTGACCACGCAGAAAGCGGTGATGGATCTCGTGACCGAGCTGACGCGGGCGCGGGGCATGTCCACCATCCTCATCACCCACGATCTTGGTCTTGCCGCCACCTATTGCGACACCGTGGTGGTGATGGAAAAGGGCAAGGTGGTGGAAACCGCGCCGGCCGAGCAGATTTTCCGCGCGCCGCAACATCCCTATACGCAGAAATTGGTGCGCGCGACGCCGCGTCCGGGGATCGCGCTCAGCGATTTGTTGCCGGAAGTGGCTGTCGTTCCTTCACCTCTCCCCGAGGGGGAGAGGTCGGCGCCGCTGGCGGCGGGAGAGGGGGCACAGGCTTCATCGCAAATGCCCGCCCCCCCTCACCCTGACCCTCTCCCCCGGGGAGAGAGGGGATTGCCCGGAGCGCCCCTGCTCAAAGTGGAAAACCTGCTGAAGGAATATCCCCGCCAGGGCGTGCCGATGGGCTTTTTTGCCGGCCTGATGGGCAAGAAAGCGCCGCCGGAGGAGGCCATCTTCCGCGCCGTCGACGGGCTCTCTTTCGAGGTGAACAAGGGCGAGAGCGTCGGCCTCGTGGGCGAGAGCGGATGCGGCAAGTCCACCACCTCCACCATTGTCATGCGGCTGATCGATGCCACCTCGGGCAAGATCACCTTCGACGGCATGGATATCGGCGCGATCCCGGCGAAGGAATTCGCGCATCATCCCATGCGTCGGCGCATCCAGATGGTGTTTCAGGACCCGACCGACAGCCTCAATCCGCGCTACACCGCCGCCCGCGCCATTGCCGATCCGCTGCTGCGCATGGGCGAGCAGTTCGGCATTCGCGGCGCCGCGCAGATGCGCGCCAAGGTGGAGGAGCTCGCCACCATGGCCGGCCTCCCGCTGGATCTGCTGGACCGCTTTCCGCACCAGCTGTCCGGCGGCCAGAAGGCGCGCGTCGGCATCGCCCGCGCCATCGCGCTCAAGCCCGATCTGGTGATCCTCGACGAGCCGACCGCCGCGCTTGACGTGTCGGTGCAGGCGGTGGTGCTGAACCTGCTTGAAGAGCTGAAGCAGACGCTCGGCATGAGCTATCTCTTCGTGTCTCACGACCTCCACGTGGTGCGCCTGTTGTGCGACCGGGTCATCGTCATGCGCCAGGGCAAGATGGTGGAGGAGGGGACGTCCGAGCAGGTCTTGGAAGCCCCCAAGGCCGCCTATACGCGCGAATTGATCGCCGCCATTCCCCATCCGCCGGTGTGAGGAGGTTCCATGTCCAAACCCATTGAACGTCCGGTGCCGCCCGTGCCCGATGCCGCGCTGGAACTCATGCTCGACGGCGCCATCGCGGGCTTTGCGCTGAAGGTGGAGCCGGACTGGCGCGCCGAGGCGCTCGTGAACCTGCGCACCATCGCCGATGCGGCG